>JAJFJK010000043.1 GCA_021774075.1 Nitrosomonas sp.
TAAATTTGGCGAAATCTCATGAAATGACCGGCTAAATTGCAAAAACGCTTATATTCAAGCTTATTCGGATTAAAATTTAGCTTAATTCGTTTTTCTACCACTTGCGCGCTTGGGCCTGTTGGAGTTTTGCAAGAGGCTCAAGTTACAAAATTTAATTTCTCTGAATTTGATATTTTCTTAAAAAATGAAATTATTGATACCTCTATTTGGATAATAAGCGCATAACCCAAATCATTTTGCAAATACGGCGGCTTTCTCTTTTATAGAATATGGAATTATTAGATGGCAGTTACAACAAAACGAGTTGCTATAGTAGGTCAGGGAGTCATGGGACTCACATGCGCGGCAAGAATGTTGGAACAAGGATATTCTGTCAATATCTTTTCACGAGAAGAATTTACTGATACCACTTCGATGTCAGCAGGTGCATACTGGTGGCCTCATAAAACATATCCTGAGGAACGCGTATCTAAGTGGTCTAAAGAGACTTACAAAGAGTATGCGAAGTCCAGTTTGAGCATCGAATCTGGTGTACATTTCGAGAGGCATCGTCGTTTCTGTATTGATCCAGATGATAGCGCCTATGCGCGCCACCTTGTCGATGAATGGGAAGAAATTGATGGGCACAATTATGGCATTTCCTGTTGTGAAGCATATCTTGTTGTGCTCCCTGTGATAGACGTTCCGATCTTCATGCCGTATCTAAAGAATCATATAGAGTCTCACGGCGCTGAGTTTCATATCAAAGAACTTGAGTCACCCGCGCAGCTGTTTCCCACGTTTGATCTGGTAATTAACTGTAGTGGTGTTTGGGCATTCCATTTTGTAAAAGATAAGGAAGTCTTTCCTATCAGAGGGCAAATAGTTAAAGTGTCGTTGACTGATAAGTTTCACGAGTCCACGCGAATCTATCAGAAAGAAGATACATTTACGCTCATATTGCCACGTTCTAATGACATAATTCTCGGTGGGACTGCCCAATATGATGATTGGGGTAGAGATTCAAGATCGGAAGATACAGATATTATCCTCAAACGATGCCGTAAACTAGTTCCAGAAATTTCTGATTGCGAGGTGCTAGGAACCGCAGTGGGCCTTCGGCCAGGGAGAAAGGAGGTTCGGCTAGAACTCGAATTAATAGCGCCCAACCGACCTGTTATTCATAATTACGGGCATGGTGGTGGTGGATATACGGTTGCCTGGGGCTGTGCAAATGAAGTCACTGCTCTTGCTAACGAGTATTTCTCTGGTTAAAAGTTTGTATATATTGCAAGGAACAGAGTCTCAGAATCTATTTGTGACATGCAGCTAACACCGCCTAAGAGGGCCAAATAAAGCGCCAAACTGAGTCAGATTAGAAGCCGACCTAGTAGAAATAACATTACAACTACAAACATCTCCCCTCTTCATCTACATCATTCAAAACAATTTTTATCGCCATTCATTTATAATTCTTCATCACGCCAATTATTTAGCCACGCCCATGATCGACTATGACAACTTTCAGAAGTCACTCAAACATCTGGAATTGCAGTTTGCAAACCACCATTCAATTGATCCCACGCTGCCCAAGCTGACACAAGAAGCCGTGGCGGAGTCGGTTATTCAGCGCTTCGAGGCCAGTTATGATTGTTTGTGGAAAGTATTAAAACGTTATTTACTCGAGGAACTGGGCATTCCTGATGTTCCTAACAGTCCAAAACCTATTTTCCGGCTGGCTTTTGAGAATGATTTGTTGGCATCACCGATTGAACGCTGGCTTGGTTATGCTGACGCGCGTATTAGCACAACACATGATTACAGCGGAAAAAAAGCCAAGATTTGCTTGGAATTAATGGACGACTTCATTCATGACGCAGCTCAACTTTATCAAACCATAAGCAAGAAAGAATGGGCGTAACACGCGCCATTGACATCACGGACAATCAACACAAGATCATTCTTGATCTATTAGAAAAATATCTGTCGGGCGTTACTATTTGGGCCTATGGTTCGCGTGTAAAAGGAACTTCACGAATGCAATCGGCATCTGGATTTGGTTGCATTTACATCACCTGAGCAAAAAAACGCTGTTTCTGATTTGAAAGAAGCAATGGAAGAAAGCAACCTGCCCTTTCGCGTGGATTTATTCACCTGGGATGAGATACCACAACAGTTTCAGGAAAATATTCAGATGGAGCACGTAGTATTTGCATAATTAGTGATATCTATTTATGATATCAAATATTCATGAATACTAAGCATAAAAAGATTTTCAACGCTATCTTTACCGACCCAATTAACGAAAATGTAGAATGGCGAAAAATTGAGGCTTTATTTCTTGCTTTAGGCGCTGAAGTAGAAAAAGGAAAAGGCTCTCGTGTTACGTTTATTCTTAAAGGCCTGAAGCTGGATATCCACCGCCCGCACCCTGGTACAGAAGCATTGAGATATCGGGTTAAAGGGCACCTCTAAAAATCCAGAATTCATCCCAACTGCTGCGTTACGGGAAAAATTTCTTGCTTACATATCAACCATATGCCGCGCTGCAAAATTTTTCCCGCGCCTTGCATTTGGGCGAACTCTGAATTTTTAGAGGCACCCTAAAGATGCACGTAAGTTTCTAACAAATGCAGGAATCAAATATGAATAGCATGACATACAATGGTTACACTGCAAAAATTGAGTATGATAATGAGGATGAGATTTTTGTCGGTCACCTTGCTGGAATTCAAGATATAGTAAGCTTTCATGGCATTACTGTTGAAGCTTTAAAAATTGGTTTCCATGAGGCGGTCGATCATTATTTGGCGGCGTGCAAGAAACGGGGAGAGAAACCTCAAAAACCCTACTCAGGCAAGCTGATGTTACGTGTTTCACCGCAGGTTCATGCAGCCGTTGCTACCGCAGCGATGGTGCATGGAAAAAGCATTAATCAATGGGCTACTGATGTGCTGAGCCAAGCCAGTCATCTTGATCGGGAATAATACAGGAACCCCAAATCAGTATCATTTAGCTCTTTCTATTTCACAGCGCAGCACTTCATCCATTATTTCACTTCTCATTGAACCATCTAATTTAGATATCAACAAATGACACTTAACTATTTCGACCATAACGCCACCACCCGCATTGATGACGCCGTGCTGGAAGCCATGCTACCGTATTTTCAGCAGGAATTCGGCAATGCGTCCAGTCGACATACGTATGGCATTACTGCCCGCCGTGCGATTGACAAGGCACGTAAGCAGGTTGCTGCTGCGGTTGGGGTACAACCTGCGCAGGTAATTTTTACCAGTGGCGGCTCTGAAGCGAACAATCTGTTTATTCGTGGTGCGGCGGATAGTATGAAACCGGCCAATATTTTCATCAGCGCGATTGAGCACCCTTGTGTTTTGAAACCGACACAGGAATTAGCCCGCCGAAGTTGTGACCGTTGGACGATGCATCGATTGGCTGTAAACCAGTTGGGGCAGGTTGATGTGGATGCCGCCGACAAGGCGATGGGTGAACATAAACCCGGACTGGTTTCTGTTATGCTGGCCAATAATGAAACCGGTGTGATTCAGGATGTTGCGGCAATTGCGGATATGGCCCGTTCGCAGGGCGCTTATATACATACCGATGCGATTCAGGGTCTGGGCAAAATTGCGCTTGATTTCACATCGCTTAAAGTACACGCCATGACGTTGTCTGCGCACAAGATTTATGGCCCCAAAGGTGCGGCTGCATTGATTGTAGACAAACGCCTGTTATTAAAACCGCTGATTTACGGTGGCGGGCATGAAAATGGATTACGCTCCGGCACGGAAAATGTACCGGCTATTGTTGGTTTTGGCGTGGCCTGCGAGTTGGCTAAATCGCGCACGACTGAAACAGCGCAACATGTTTTCCAATTGCGCGAACGCCTGGAACAAGGGTTGACTGACATGGGTGCAAGTATTTTTGGCGCGGGTGCTGCACGCATCCCGAACACATGTTATTTTGCACTGCCAGACATTGAAGGCGATACTTTGGTGGTAAAACTCGATAAAGTGGGCTTTGCCGTTGCCAGCGGCGCGGCTTGTTCCAGCGTTAATCCTGGACAAAGCCATGTGCTGGAAGCCATGCAGGTAGACCCTATGCTGGCACGTTGTGCGGTACGGGTTAGTTTGGGGCGCAGCAATACCATGGCGCAGGTGAATAGTTTTTTGCAAGCCATAAAAACAATTGTTGAAGAATTAAGACGCATGAGCAGCATTTCAATCCAGTAAAATAAGGCGCATGAAAAATAATACAAATACCCAGGCTGTTAAGGCCATCATTCTCAGCGCCGGACAAGGTCGACGCCTGTTGCCACTGACAGAAAACACGCCCAAATGTTTGTTGCCAGTTTCAGATAAGCCCGTCATTGCCTGGCAAATTGATGCCTTGCTCGCGGTTGGTATTGACAACATTACAATTATTGCCGGCTTCCATGTTGACTTGATTGAAGCCTTGTTGCAAAAGCATTACGCACATCATCCCAACATAACAATACTATTCAATCCATTCTATGAAGTCGCTGATAACCTTGCCAGTTGCTGGATGGCACGTCCTGCTATGGACGGTGATTTCTTATTATTGAATGGCGACACGGTGATTGAGTCCGCATTATTTGCCCAGGTATTGAATTCAGAACCGGCACCGATTACACTCAGTGTGGATTATAAAGACGCCTATGATGCGGATGATATGAAAGTCCAGTTGGATGCGGATAACTGGGTCAAACAGGTCAGCAAAATAATCCCACCCGATCAAATTAATGCGGAATCAATCGGGTTGATTTATTTTCGTGACCAAGGCCCACAATTATTCCGCACAGCCGTTGAATCGGCATTGCGACATCCGGCTGAATTATCATCCTGGTATCTTTCGATTATTGATAAACTGGCTGATGAGCGCTTGGTTAACTCATGCTCGGTCGCCGGTTATCGCTGGTGTGAGATAGACTTTATTGAAGACTTGGCAAAAGCGGGCATTCTATTCGCCGATCAAGCCCATACAAAAGATGACACATAATGGATAAGCCAACATTAAATGCAACCATGCGCAAATTTGGTGCGCCGCATACCATCATCCGTGAATTCCAATATTGGACAGTTATGCTACGCCCTGCGCAAGCAACACTCGGCGCATTAGTGCTAGCCGCGCATGAACCGGCCAAGGCGTTTTCAGAACTCAGCACTGCCAGCTTCACAGAACTGCATATCGTAACAAAACAGCTAGAAGCCTCTATGGCAGATGCTTTCAAAAATGACAAGCTAAACTATTTGATGTTAATGATGGTTGACCCGGATGTGCATTTTCATGTTATTCCACGCTATGCACAACCCAAACAGTTTGCAGGCATGGAATTTGTTGACACAGGTTGGCCAGCCGTTCCAAATCTTGGGCAGGTTAACGAAACAGACGAAAAAATTAATCAATTGATTATGGATCATATAAAATCCTGCTGGGCTCAATAAACGAAGCAACGAGGCGAACGTGACAGAAACAGAAGCACCATCCCAAACAGATAATGCATCAGCGGATTTTCCACTGCGCGAAGCCCATCAACTTGTACGTGATTTGATGACACCCAATCCGTGGATATATTGGACGGATTTTCTGTTTCATATTTCATTGGGCTGGGCAGCTTTCTTCACTGCGCTATTTTCACCCTTATTTTCCCTTGTACAAATAGCGGCTTATGTGGTTGCTGTACTGGCACTGTATCGCTCAGCCATCTTTGTGCATGAGCTGGCTCACTTAAAAAAAGGCACATTCAAAACATTTCGTTTGGTCTGGAATTTGATTTGCGGTTTCCCGCTGATGATTCCCTCTTTCACTTATGATGGCGTGCATAATGACCATCATAAACCGGATGTATATGGCACCAGCAACGATGGCGAATATGTTCCATTTGCAACCAAAAAACCAATAGAAATGGTAGGTTATGTATTATTATCGTTCCTTTTACCCGCCTTGCTGGTTTTACGTTTTGCACTGTTAACGCCATTGTCTTATTTAATTCCATCACTGCGCAAAATCGTTTGGGAACGCGCTTCATCATTGACCATAGACCCAACTTACAAACGCCCTAAAAATGCTATCCGTAATGATCTCAATTGGCGACAACAAGAAACTGCAACCTGTGTTATAGCCCTTCTGGTTGGGGCTTTGGCCGTGTTTGAAATCATTCCATACGCGGTAGTTGTGCTGTGGTATCTCATCACTGTGGTCATTTTTCTGCTCAATTCATTACGTACACTGGCCGCCCATGCCTACCGTAATCCGGGTGAAAATAAATTAACTTTTGCTGAGCAATATCTGGATTCGATTAATGTGCCCGGCAATATTTTGATTACCCCCTTGTGGGCGCCAGTCGGGCTGCGTTACCATGCCACGCACCATCTGTTTATGAGTATGCCCTATCATAATCTGGGCAAGGCGCAACGTCGCTTAGTCAATGGTTTGGGTGACAACACACTGTACCTTAAAACACTGCGCGGCGGCTTATGGGAAGCCTTAACAAAAATTTGGCAAGAATCCTCCACGGCCTCGTCAAATAAACGTTAACCATTAATTTCGAAAACAGCGGCAATGCCTCATCAAATCACAGCCACGTCTCCCGTAACAAACCCACCACAAGAAAACACTCAACTTGTGTTGCTACGACATGGACAAAGTATCTGGAATAGAGACAGAATCTTCACCGGTTGGAGTGATGTACCGCTCAGCCCTAAAGGCGAACAAGAAGCTGAGCGAGCCGCTCAATTCCTTAAGGAAGCTGGTTTCACATTTGATATGTGCTTTTCCTCCACCTTGCAACGTTCAACAAGCACGCTACAAATTGTTTTATCGACAATGGTGCTAAATGAGATACCCGTGCAAGAACATTGGCGTTTGAACGAACGTCATTATGGTGCGCTGGAAGGGTTGCGGCGCTGGGCTGCGGTTAAGAAATTCGGCGTTTGGTCTATTCTTGGTGGTCAACTACAGTTTACTGCATCACCCCCCTATCTTAACCACACTGACCCACGTTTCCCAGGCAACCAACCGCGCTATGCCTCCATTGAAAAAGCCGATTTACCGCGGGGTGAAAGCATGCAACAAACCCATGCGCGACTACTCCCCTACTGGCAGCAAACCATCAAACCAGAAATCCAGCAAGGCAAGCGCATACTCATCGTTTCACATAAAAATGTTCTGCGCACCCTGATGATGGAATTGGATCAATTATCTCCCAAGCAAGTCATGAAACTATCCATGGCAACAGGCCGACCACTCGTATATGAACTGGATCCAGCGCTAAAGCCCGTCCGGCATTACTATGTGGACAGTCTTGCATAATTTTTCCCCCTTTGATTCAGCATGACCGTTATCCATAGTTTCGCACCCATTGCACACAATAACGCTGAAATCCTCATACTGGGCAGCATGCCTGGCCAGGCCTCACTCTTAGCCAATCAATATTATGCGCATCAACGCAATGCCTTTTGGCCTATTATGGCCAAACTATTACAGTTTGATCCCACTGCACCCTATGTAGAAAAAACCCGATCATTACAATCTGCACATATTGCATTGTGGGATGTTCTGCAATCCTGCAAACGCAAAGGCAGCCTGGATGCAATGATAGAAACCGACACGCAAACCCCAAATGACTTTCAATCTTTCTTCCACACCCACAACAAAATAACCCATATATTTTTTAACGGCGGCAAAGCTGAAACCTGCTTTAACCGCTATGTATTACGAAAGATTGATTTGGTAGGACCAATGCAATTGACGCGTCTGCCGTCAACAAGCCCGGCACATGCGGCATTGTCATTTGAAGACAAACAGGAAATATGGCTTAAGGCGCTTGGGCCAAGGCGTCTTATTTGATAGCAAATGGATTATACAAGACAGACGTCATCAATCAGACATTGCGCCCCCTGGCACAATATTAATGAAGTGGAAGTTGCCACCTTGGAGTGGGTTGACTGGTTCAATAATCGCAGGTTGCTGGAGTCGATTGGAAATATTCCACCAGCAGGATTTAAAATAGCATATTATCGCCAATTGGAGGAGTCAGCTGAGGCAGCTTGACTCAAACTAAAAAGTCTCCAAAAAAGCCGGGGCGATTCACTTGAGCTATGTGCGAATTATCGGGAAATCTGACCAAAATAGCTTTTCCGCAGTAGATCATTCTATTCTCGGACAGCTAGCCATTCCCTGCGGGGCGTGCCTAGCGGCCAACCACTTCCCGGGTCGCTGCACCCATCAATATCAAGTTGAAGGAGTACTAGTCTTCAACAAATTCCCCATCAGCATCAGCAGCCCCCGTATTATGTGTCGTAATATCATCCGGCCCATAAGCTGACACTTTTGGCCTATCCATCAGATGCCCATCGGGTGTTCTTCTCGGTTCACTACAAGCAGTTAAAACTAAAGCTGATAATGCTGCAGCCAAGAACAAATATTTTACTG
>JAJFJK010000044.1 GCA_021774075.1 Nitrosomonas sp.
ACTTGAGATTGGTAGTACTTTTATAATATCTGAAGAGAAATGGCGAGAAAAAATAGAAAAACACTAGAAGCCAAGTTCAAGAATGGCAAAATGCCGTCGGAAGTTGCGTTTGCGGATTTAATCGACTCAACATTGAATTTGATTGATGATGGGTTCGAGAAAACCATAGAAGATGGCCTAAAAATTGCACAACTGGGCGATGGAAAGCTGATGAGCTTTTATCAAAACATGGCAACGCTGAATTCGATGTGGTTTGTCAATTTGGATAAAGCAACGACAAATCTGAGTTTCGGAAACCAGTTAAACCCACATGTTTTGACTTTGCGTAGTATTGATGTCGCCGACAATAGCAACGATCTGAATCATGCGCCCAGAATGGGCGTGGGTATTAATAAAGACAATCCCCAATTTGAGTTGGATGTGGCTGGAACCATTGCATCCTATGGGCGCGTTGGTCGTAGCAATGAATTTACCGTGCCGGCAGATGGTGGTTGGTATGACATTACTGAAACGTTGACCGGTTGCCAGGCGTTTGAAGTTGTTGCGGGTGTGGGTGGGCGTGATTCCGATGGTAAATTTGCATTAATGCATGCGTTTGCACTAAGTACTTACAATTCAAAGAATAATATTACCTATCATCAGGCGCATTATGGTTCAAAATGTAACCGTTTAGAGCTGCGCTGGGACACAGGCCCCAATAAGGAAAATTTCGAATTCAGATTGCAGCTGCGGGCTGAGTCTTCTTATGGTGAAGGCTTATGGATCAAGTATCACATGATAAGGCTTTGGCACGATACGGCGATGCTGGAAAGTGAAGTGGAGCCAAGCAGAGAACCCGTGCCGCCACCAAAAGCCAGGAAGAAATGATAATGAAGTCGTCTGAGCGTACTTTATCGATTCATTTGACCCTTGAAGAAGGGAATTTATTGCTGGAAGCATTGGCCGAACAACCGTTTAAAACGGTTTTTGAATTAATTGGCAAGTTGAATCAGAAGGCGAACGAATGCTTCACCGGTGGGGAAGATCATAACCAGCGTCAGAAATTCTTTTTTACTGAAAATGAGATGGCGCTGACTATAAAGGCATTGGGGGAAATTCCTTACAATCGCGTGCATTCTTTATTGGCTAATTTGAACAAACAAATACAAGTTCAATTGAATGACCAGGATACCAGTAAGGCGGCTACAGCGCATGCCGACCTCTGAGCACATTAAAAGGATCCAGCTTGACCCAGACGGGCTTGATTTTGATGCTTTAAGAAAAGAAGCGATTGGTTATGTGCAGGATTTATGTGGTGATATCTGGACAGACTACAATTTGCATGACCCAGGTGTAACGATACTGGAACAAGCCTGTTACGGGCTAACAGATCTTGCTTATCGTTCTGGTTTTGAAGTTGCGGATTATCTGGCCGATGAGAACGGGTCAATTGACTATGAAAGCCACGCGTTATTCTCCCCACAAGATATCCTGCCCAGTTCGCCGGTTACCAAAACAGACTATGAAAAGACATTCTATGATGCGATTCCAGAGATTGCAAATATCTGGTTTAAAAAAGCATTAGCGAATAACGCCGGATTAACTTCGCTATACACGGTATTTGTACAAATAGATGATGATTTGTTCCAAACACATGCCGATACACTTGAAAAAAATGAATCATTAAGCGAAATTGCCAGCAGGTTAACGGCATCAAGCAAGATTCTCGGTGAAGTACGCACAGCAATAGAACAGATTGGTAATCACTTGGATGCCAAGCATCATGTTTTTAAAAAGTGGTGTAGTCGTGAGTATGGCGCATCAGCGCATGAGTTTGATCAGTACATAGGTCAGGGCGATAAAGTTTTATCGCTATTAGACATAATTTTGTCTCATTTGGATAATATCCACAATAAACTGGATGAAGTCTGGGCGGTATTGATTAATTCACAGCAGTCGCCTGCCTTGATTTCCAGCCTGGATAATACCCTTTCCAAACTAGGAAAAGTATTAAGTAAACCAACATTTATTGCACAATTGCACCACATCCGATTGACGTTAGCGGTTTCTTCATCCAAAACACAAGATGTCATAGTTGTCCTCCGTAAGTTACTGCCCAAGCTCGAAACACCTTTCGCTAAATTGGAAAAATTGTTAGACGGATGGGACAAGGATTTGATGGCTATCCGTGAGGGCATGACAGTGTCAGGCGATATTTCCGAGTCGGTGACAAAGCAGCAGAAGGAAGCCGAGATAAAACAGAAAGTTATTGCTCTTTTTGCCCGGCGGCGTAATCTTTGTGAAGACATTAACAGTGTGCAGATTATCAAAACAAAGCCCTATTTCCTGGTTGGAGAGATTGAGGTTTATGCTTCTCAGAATCCGGCAAAAATTTACGCAGAGATTTTCTTTAAATGCATACAATATATTTCATCAAGCATACAAATTGATCGCTATGAGGCTGTTTTTTCGCAGGACCATAACTATGATCAAGCCTTTGCAGGCCCTTTAACAACACATGGTTTTATTAGTGATAAGCACTTTGAAGTATCACAAAATACGTTAAGTGTGGTCGACCTGATTACATTAATCAGCCAAATTGATGGGGTTAGTCAGGTACACAACCTAAGTCTGATGGATCAAGATAATAAAAAGCACATGAATATTTCCTATGTGCCATCTCAATGTGAGGTTCCTGGCTTATGTTTTCCTCACCCTGGCAAGCCGATGCAAATTCTCAGCCTGGTGTTTCCACAGAATGTAAATTCTGGCAGTGCGTCGAGACCTGTTGGTTTTGATGCTTTTGTGCCACAAAGAGATCATATATTGTTGGAAGAAACAAAACTCGAACTTCAGAAATTAATATTTGAATATCATGCGTTTAGAAGTAACACTCAATCATGGTCAAAATTTATCCGGTTACCTGAAGCACAGCAGCGTGAATTGCAAAATTATTACTCTATTCAGCATCATTTTCCTGTAGTCTACGGCATAAATAAATATGGCATACCGCGCTCAAAGCCAAACGACGTCAAGGCCAAAGCGAAACAATTAAAGGCTTATTTGTTTCCTTATGAGCAATTAATGGCCAATTATTTAAAAAGTCTGCAAGAGATACCCAGTTTGTTTTCTTTGGATGACACACTCAAACAGTCTTATTTTTCGCAATATTTAGATAATAAAAATATCCCTGATATTGAGACGCTGTATGTGGAAGACAAAGCGCATGTGCAGCGGTTAATTGCGGATATTCTTGTCCACTATGATGACTATGAAGATCGTAGAAGTCGGGTGTTGGATACGTTGTTGGCCATTCATGGTGAACAATTGTCACAAAAATCGTTGCGGCGTTTTAATCATTATCGCAAAACAGACACCAATGATTGGATAATCGAAAATAAAATAAATTTCCTGAAATGTATTAAAGAGATAAGCCGTGACAGAGCGAAAGGCCTGGATTATTTGGCGCCTTCGTTTAATACCAAAGCATCAATCCAAACTGAGAATATTCCAGGCATTCATAAAAAAATTGGCATTCTTCTTGGTTTGAGTCACTTCAATCATGCGCAGTTAATCACGCATGTACTCACCGAAAGAAACAGTAATCTGATAGCCGATAATCTGTTCGCAAAAAAAATAGAGCCTTTATCACAGGATCAACAAAGTGAAGCTGTCCCCATGCCGGGCAACATACACACCGACACCGATATGCTGACGGAACTGCCACCTTTTAGCTATGCCATGTTTAAGGCGGGCATTAACTTGGAGAACTACCGGATTGTGCATTCAGATCAGGAAGCGGTGGTTTGTTTAAGCACAGAACAAGACGGGCAGCTTTGGCCATTGAGCAGTAAAAACAATTTTGATGAAGCGGTGCACTATGCGCAGCAATTTTGTAACACCACCACTCAGCTTAATATGGCGTGTGAAAACTTTCATATGGTTGAACATTTGTTGCTGCGTCCCAGAGGGCATGATTCATGCAATAGTGATACAACGCAAGAAGCATTCTATAACTTCAGGATAAGCATCATTTTCCCTTCCTGGACAGCACGTTTTGCAGATAAAACCTTTAGAAAATTCGCCGAGGAAACCGTGCATAGGAATTTACCCGCACATATTTTTCCTGAGTTTTACTGGCTTGATTTTGTGTATATGCAGGATTTTGAGCAGCGCTATAAAACCTGGCTGCAACTGATGCAGCAAACTAATCAGGAAAATGACACCGCTTTTTATGAAAAGCTGGATCATGCATCGGAAAAGATAATTTCTTTTCTGTTGAGAAACAAGCAACAAAATGGGTATGAACGCTGGGTTTAATAACCTTAAGGGTACTTCTTAAAATCCAGATTTCATCCCAACTGCTGTGTTACAGAAAAAATCTATTGCTGTCATATCAAACATATGCTGCGCTGCAAATTTTTTTCTGTGCCTTGCATTTGGGCGAACTCTGAATTTTTAGAAGCGCCCTTAAGAAGTCAATTGATCGTTACAAATTAGCGAAAATTTTATGACAACAGTGCATATCATTGATGAAGTGGTTTTTGATTTTTCATATGATTCAATTGCTATCGCGCGCGAGCATGAATCCGACATCAATACCTGGTTAACGGACCAATTACTGCCCGTTGTGGATTCAATTTTGAATACCTATGATGATGCACAAACGGTTTTGCGCCTGGATCATCTGGAACTGGATCTGGGTGACATATCCAACGATGATTTTCACAGCGAGATTATGCGCAAGGTCAGTGAGCAGCTCGCAGACCAACTGCACAGCGCACGTCATAATTATCCACCTGAGGAATTGCGGGTAGAAAACAGTTCCTCTGCTGCACAACCATTTATCAAGCAAGTCAGTCAAACTCAGACTGATTCTGAGCGATTAAAAGATTTCCTGCTGACGGGTAATATGGCCTGGCATATTGATACATTAGCATCCGATAGGCATGAAAAAATGCTCATGCATGCTTTACAGCAGACGGACAAAACATTTATTCAACTGCTGCGACAATCTTCATCAAGCACCAGAAATGTGCTCATTAAACGCCTGGTAAAGCAATTCTCACCACAACATTTAGAGCGTGTATTAGCCAAACTTGCGCCTGCATCAGCAGGTTTGATTTCAGACTTGATTGTTGTGGTTCAAACTGCGTTGGCACAAACACAATCTGACACGGTTAAGCCAGAAGAATTAACAAACTGGTTGCGGATGCTGACTATCGATACGTTGCTTGAAGACGTTCAGGAATCAGATCGTCAGGCGGTGGTGCTACAAAAAATTTTACAGAAGTTTGAAATGTTGCAAACGCGTATTCCTGATCTAGTGACACAAAGAGTGCTGCAGACTGCTGAGCGTTTAGCAAAAGAACAAAAGATTAATGCCAACTTGCCAGACATACTTTCAGATATTACGCGTTTGGATGCCAACCATTTAACCACCCAATATATCGAGAACAAGACTGCCACAACACACCCCGAACAAACTGAGCAAACTGAACAAAGCCAGCCATCAACAATTACAGCCATCTATCAGCGCATTGCCCAGGCAATTATTAAGGCGAAGATCCATGGTATAGACGCAACAGCATTCACCCTTATTGAACCGGATGAAATACGTCAACAACTGCTGTCATTCGGTCAACATGAGGAAATGCGCACACAATTTGTGGCCAAACTTCCCGAACGTGTATTACTCGATATTGTTTATCTTTTATCGCCGCAGGCAGCGGCACTTATTGAACAACTGTTGGCGCAATCGAAAGTTTTAGTTCAGGCTATTGACCCGACCACGGATGCAAGCAAGCAAAGTGGCGAAACTGCGTGGAAACAACAATTATGGATTGGCAGTCTGACAGTTCTGATGACGGCAAAGGACAGCACTTTTGACGCGACAGACTTTATTCAAAAATTGACCCGCGGGTTTTCGAGCACACAAAAAGCGCCGGAAGCATCGGCTGTTGTACAAAGCTGGTATATGGCGCTGGAACAATCACAAAGCTATGGGTCGTTGCACAACATTTTGCAACAACTGGTAAATCAACCAGATAATTCATTATTAAAAACCAGCGTTAAATCGGCAGCGCCAATAAAACCGTCAGGAAGTCCAGCTTACCAACAACTTTATCAACGCTTAACCGTACAAGCGGAAGAAGTGGCATCCATCGATTTGCAAAGCATAATTGATAGACTGACGACAGAAAGTCCGCAGGAGTTGCGGCGTATTTTCCAGGCATTACTTGATGGGGAATTATCTCTAACATCAACAAAACTAAAAGTAACCGAATTACAAAGTCTTGCAGCAGCGCTGATTAAAATAAAATCACCGGATGTTGGCGGTGCTCAACAAGATTTTGTACGTGCGATAGAAAGCTATGCAGAGCAGGCGAAAGATCAAACCATTTATTATCAACGGGTACTTGAAGCCTTGTTACATGGCAAGACTGTTGATTTGGATATATTTGCATCGCAAGTGCAGGACGAACCGACATTGATAACAACTTCAACGCCCGGCCCTGAAGAAGAAACACGCAAAACTGTTGTTCCCACAGCAAGTCTGAAAACAAAAATCACGGCGCTCTATCAGCGTTTTGTCAAAGCAAGCGTTAAGACAAACATTGTGGACATGGGCACAAAGGCATCGACCCAATCTGAACCAGGGGAGATCAATCAACAACAACCAGCATTTGAGAAGTTATCAGTATCCACTGAGCTACAAACTGTCATTGACCAATTGGCAACTAATAGCCCGCAGGAACTACGGCGTATTTTTCAGGCGTT
>JAJFJK010000045.1 GCA_021774075.1 Nitrosomonas sp.
AGATTCAGCAAAAGCGTTTAAGTGTGCAGCGCTGTCAAACAAATCAAAACAATCATTATGATCCGGTGCAATACGTAGTATGGAAAAGTTCGTTACCCGATCAATGTAATCCAGTTGCTGGATATATGATTCAATATCATGTTCGTTAATGGTCCATCCAAAATGTTTGGCATAACCAATCGTATCATTCCATGGGGACAAAAAGTCAGAAATAGCCTGATTTAATCGATTGATATACAGACCACTATTGGATACTTTTTTGAGTTTAACGGTACAGCGTACTTGCATCACTTCATACACTGGATTGTTCACATGTATAGTTGCAAATGGCGGCGCCAGCTCGCTGACAAATTCTTTCACCGCATTGATTAAATGGCCATTCAGCAAGGGTTTCTTAATGTTCTGTGTTCCCCTTGTTAAATAGGGAAGCACCACAATGAGTAGTTGCCCTGGGCGTAGATAGTGATCAGCAACAGCATCCGTCGCCATGTTAGGGAAGCACTTAACCTTAAAGATTTGCGGAAATTGTTCAAGAATTAATAATTCGTAGTCATTAGCCAACAAAGCGCGTTTTTTATGCCGCAATCTTTCGCTAACCCTGGTTCGTAAATGCGCACGATCTTCTGTTGACCGACCGCCAAATGATGGTTGAACTTGCTGAATCCGATCTATGCCGGGTATTGACTGTTTGGGCTGTGTAATACTGCCTAACGGTATTTCTTTAAAACCACCCGTAAAATTTTCTGAAGTGGGTTGTTTTACCAGCGAGCGAACCACTTTAATCGCCTGTGCATAAACCGAAAAAATACTACAAAATTTTTCCAGCTCATGATCCGCAGAAACGCGTAACCAAAATAACCCGCCGGGCATAATCGTGTTATCTGATGTAATGTCATTTGGCACATCCAGCGTAACAATGCCGGAAGTCATAAATCCTTGCGTGGAATCAGAAATAATTTGTTTTTTATTGAGTGCAATCCATTCATCAGCAGACAGATAATACCAACGTAATTCTTCCATATGGGCGCGTTCAATCGGCAATGAATTCTCACGCAAATGAAAATACAAAGTAATGAGTCGCCCTTCTGTCACCCCTTCCAAACCAATTAGCAAATTGCCTGAATATTGATATTGCGGCAGAAAATAGGGCCGTTGATCTGCTTGCAGTATTGAATCTTTCCAACCCATTGGATGGAGATGAATTAATTTCTCTTGCATCAACGGCAAACAGTTCTGCTCTTCATGGCCAATGGTCAAATTTGCTGATGATTTATAGTTTACCGAAATAGAATCTATCATCGGCGTATAAGGCGCATTGGGCAATTCTTTAATCATTTGTGGAATTTTCTGCTTGGCATTATAGGTCAGCACCTGCGCTAACTCATTAGGATAATCTTTGTGCCCGAATGCACCCACGGGTGCTGCCAGGGTAAATTTGAAGAACCCTTTGTTTGACGATGGGGTATAACTGTATTTCATCACCTGATTACGATAATCCAATGGCGTCCAATAGGCCATTACAGGGTCACAAGACAAGAACGCTTTTTCACTCAGCACATCTCCCGCGTCATCATCGGGATTAAATTGAAATAACGCACTGGTAACAACCGTTTTCGTATTCTCCGGCAGCCATTTTCCATCGACTAATACCGTAGTATTGACTTGGAAATCCATATTTTCTATAGATCTTTTATAGCCTTGATAGTAAGACCTGAATCCGCCAATGGCAGACGGCAATCCCCCCCACTTTATGTCAACATTAAAGTGCGTTAATTGTTTGCCGGCGGCTTCTTCACAGCCGACGATTAAATATGAACCAATTTCCGGAATGGGGCCAAACGGTGTGAACGGGGCTTGTGAGGAGAGTTGTCCAATATTGTTATGCAGCAAGAGCGTGCGACAACCCTCGACATCAACATCAATTTGCGCACAGGCCAATTCCAGCTTGTTCAGCATGCCATACGGATACAAGTAGCCTTTAGGGTTGATCACAAACTTTATAACGGGCAATTGTGTTTTATATTGTTCGCCATGCATATCCTCATCATATGGCGTAATAGGCGGATCATCTGCAGCCAACGAGAAAGTAAGCTTTAAACTGTTTTGTTCCAGTTGAGTGTCGACACCCGAATAGGAAGGCAAATACTCAGGCACATCTAACCAGCCTTCTTGAGTGGAAAGGGTAATAAGGAAAATGTCCCTAAACACTTTAAAAAAAGTGTCTTGCTCAATAGCGGATGTTATTGATTCGCTGTCCTTGGAAGACGTTAATGCAACGGCTATATCTTTAATCCATTGCTCCAGCATACGCCTGTTTTCACCGGCAACTGCAGCTTTGAATTTTAGTGTGATACAGACAGTACGCTGGCCTTCTTTAAGAAACAATATTTTGCTGGCCAACGCAAAACCAATACGTGCGTGGTTTACCCAAATCGATTCTTCTCCCACTTTGGGAGCACCCAACAATGGACAGGATGACGTCTTTTCCAGTTGCGTCAAAGCAGTGTCGCTCAAAACAGGTATTTCATTCAGCCAGCATCCCGTTGCCAATTGCCTTTTCTGTATTTCCTGCCGCTTAGTTAAATGAGGTGCGATAAACGATTCACGCAGATTATTTTCCGGGGAACTCAAATAATCACGGTCAAAGAAAAGGGTGTGAATCGCTTTTACAGCAGCACTGTTAATCTGCACATCTTCAACAGCAATAAAAATAATTTCCTGCTTATTTTCATCCTTACCCGCCAAAAACTCGACGCCCTTACGCAGCAGAACTTCACTGTTTTTATTTCCGGGACTCATTGCCAGATAGGCGTAATCTGGCGTGCATTGCCGTGCTTGAATCTTTAAGACATCATCATAATAAAAATCAATATAGTTCAGTGTAAATCGATTGATTTTATGCTGCAGTTTTTGAAACAGTTGCAAGAATGCAATGAGTAATCCAATGGCCGGATCGTGCCCCTTGCTAACCAGAGAAACCGGTAATAATTCAGCCGCACTGGCTTGCACCATCTCTATGGCTTTTACAAAGGCATAAAATGTTGAGCGAACGGACGCTTTATCCATGACAAGCGTAGCAGACTCATTATCATCCAACGCATTGCTTTCTTGTGTTTCAATAACTAGCGCAATTACATCGGGTGAGAATATTTTTCCAATAGACAGGTCCGGCAAAAATTCAAGGATATAGCGGGCAAGGCTATTTAAATCTTTTCTTAACCCAATAAATACACTTTCAATCAATTTATGCAGTGCGACACCGGTTTGACTTTGTGCTGAAGAAAGCAGGATAAGCCAGTTATCCAACATTTTGCAAACGATATAAACTGAAATAACCTGATGGCTGATTTCTTTTGGAAGTACCGAGTGCAAGTTGTCAATAAGCTCATGATTTACATTCGGTGGATAATGCGATTGGTTCAGGATGGCGACAAGTTTATTCGGATCCGTCGCTAATAAGGTGGCAATAACAACAGTTTCATCAACTGAAAAATAGGTCTTCCATACACCATCATGCTGATTTTCCAAGTTATAAAACTTCATCACTTGGGCATAATCAACAACCATCGCCAACAAGGTATGAAAGCGCATATCTGCAACACTGAAATAGCCTTTTTCAAGTGCCGGCAAGCGTCTTTTTTCCTGACTTTTACCGTCACTGATATGCAGATGCGTTTCAGACATGTCGTCAGACCGATATTTCATTATCGTACCCGGAATACTTTATAGCTTAACATTCGTACCCTCGGTGAAATAAAATGGATATACAATGTTGTAGCGATTATTTGTTGCCCGGATAATATAGGCGATATTTATCTTGACGAACCCATTTAACAGATCCTCACTATTGTCAGAATCCACAGTAATAAGCTCGACTTTTATGCGCGGCTCAAAAAACAGTATCGCGCGTTTAATCAAATCAACCATGACAGCCGATGAACTCTCATCAATTACATCGAAGATCTGTGACTTTAATCCACAACCATAAGTCGGTTGCATAACCCGTTCACCGGGATTGGTCGACAAAAGAATGTTTAAGCTCTCGTGGATATCTTGTTCAGCTGTGACGCATTTGACTGCGCCGCGCTTACTAAACTCCGGCGGAAAGCTCCAGCCGGTTCCAAGGAAAGATTTGTCAACACTCATTATGCTGAGAACCACCGCTGAATGTTATTAATAGGAGATTGCCATTTGCTGCTGATTTGTACCATATTAACCACCAATAATCACTGTTGTGCAGCCAACCACAATACTGCCACCATGTGCCGTTGAATCACCTATTCTGGCAGCAGGCATATTAGTGATCATCACTGTTGCCGAGCCTTTCACAATGCTATCGGGCGGTCCAACACACACGCACATATCTCCGACGATGGCTGCCGGCATTTTTCCAATTAATACGGTCGACACACAGGGTCCACTAATCGGTCCACCGACATGTGGAATTGGCACAATTGCAGGCGTTTGCATTGGACAAGTGTGCATATCTGTAATTCTTGCTGCTGGCGGCATTTTCGATCCCCATTAAAATAAAATGACGAGTTAAATTGACATAATCCTAGTACTCTTTCAACTTGATATTTTAGGATACAGCGTTCACAAGATGTTTCGTCACAAGGCGCAGCACGCAGACAATGGTTGTTCCCTTGGCAAGTGCTGCAACGCAGTGACGGGACATCTTGTGATCGCCCTGCGGGTTAGCTTTTCAGCGCCACTGGCGGTGTTAGGTCTCTTGACAAGGGAATGACCATTGCCTGCAAGACCTGCCTTGCCAGTAACACTGAAAAGCTAACTGTATCCTAAAATATCAAATTGAAGGAGTACTATAAAAATCAGTTAATCATTACCATACTGCCTTTGACCGTTGTTTCGCCGCTAGATGAGAGCTCAGCAGTTGCGTTCCCCGTAGCTGTAAAACCTACATTTGCAGTATGCTTGATATTAAGACCTTGATTTTTAATATCCGCCTGGGCTGTTAATTCAATATTCCCCACGGCGTCAATCGTGACTTTACCTTGCGCACTAATTTTAATGTCTTTGGGACTATCCATCACTATCCCGCTGGCACTCAGCTCAACTTTATTGGAATTCTCGTCTTGCACTAGAATTGACTTTCCATCATCACTAATAACAATTTGATTCTTGTTGGGCGTAATAAGCGTAATGATTTTCTTGTCATCATCAAATTCCAGTTTCAGTTCGCTACGCGTAACAATCGCTTTAGTAAAATTATCTGCAGTTAATTCATAGGGCGACTTTCTTTTACTGCTATACAAACTACCCAGAATCACAGGATGAGATGGGTCGTCATTAAAATAACCCAGTATCACCTCATCACCGATTTCCGGAATGAAAAAAGCACCAACGCCGCTGGAACCATAGAAGCTGGATAGTCGCGCCCAAACACCTTCTGTTTCAGCTTGCATGACTGGCACGGAAACCTGAATTTTGTATTGGCTTTCCGGGTCTTCATCCAGTTTTTTCACCACACCAATTTGTAAACCAGTAACGCCCGCCGTAAAGCCGGCAGCAATTGGCGCATTAATACTTTGCTGTTCGCTAAACCACCTTTCGGATAAACCAAATTCAATCTCAGTTAACCAATCGCCATTTTTAATTTGGTGTCTGACCGCAGTGACCAACACGTTACCGTTGAAACGATTACCGACGCCTTTTAGCTCAATTAACGCACCAATCTTCGCCTTGGCACTGCCTTGAAATGTTGCATGGCCACGAATTCTCGCCAACCCGGATTTAACTTGCTGACCCTTGGCCCAATCGGTTAATGTCGTACTTTCCAGTGGTGCGTTGGTTTGCAGCCTGAAATAGTCTGGCGCAATGACTTTTGCCAAATCATCGGTCGTCAAATCACCCTGACTGGTTAGATTATCCGCTGTCGCCTCTGCTTCCAGCGCCGCTTGGGTTGTCAAATCCCATGTAATGCCCTTAACCGTACTAAACTGCGCTTGTGCATCCAAGTCGGCATCAAATGCCATTAAATCGGCACCATACGTCAATGTCAGCACGGCTTCACCATCTACCTGAGGTGGTTTAACAGTTACTTTACCCGCATCAACGGTGACTAAAAAACCATTAGCTTCCGCTCTGGTCAGCATGAAGTCCCAGTCAGAACAGTAATACTGCACAATTTCCTTGTGACTGGTTGTGGTAGCGGTAACATCAAACGTCAAACCACTATATGTGCCGATCAGCGTGCTAATGATGTCGCTATCTGTTGAGTCGATATAATTCGCATTCTTGCGACCTACTGTCATTGCAACAGCACTGTCTTTGCATTGCACAATCAGACGAGAGTAATTATCACCATCAATCTTAATACCATGTTTGACGACGATGCCCTTGAAAATTGTCGTCGTCTCACTTGCATAGCCTGCATCAATAGTAAGAACCGCACCCGGCTTAAAATCATCCGTATTACTTACCGGGAAATCATTTTCTGACACTTCACCATCTAATATAACTATTTTAGCGGATGGAATTTTGTTAGCACAGTAGTTAATGTCTACAGAGACGATTTGTATTGTGTCAGCAAGCGCCGTACCATCACTGGAAATAGTTAACGAAATAACACCAGTACTACCCGTTAATGGGGAATCTGCCATAAAAAACCTTAACTTAGTTCAACGGTGGAAATTGCAGCTTAATCCCAGGTTTCAAATTTCGAAAATTTGTCAGATTATTAATCCGCGCAACGTCTGTATAGTAAGAACAGTCCCGATAAATCTGATAGCATAATAATGGCAATGTATCACCAGCTTTTACTTCAACGATATGGGTTAAGTCAGGTGAGGATTGCTCAGCTTCTTTAGAAATTTCCTCGCTACTTTGATACTCAATGAATGTTAGCGTAACTTTTGCTCGTAATGGTTCGCCATTGGGCTTGAATAACGTGTAATCAAATTTAAGCGATTCAACCCGCCCATAGAATAAAAAACTACCCCATTTCAACTGAACAATCGGTGCCTCATGTTCGTCACCAACATAGGTATAAACAACATTTTTAAGCAATTCAATCTGATTTTTAACAGAAACCGGCGTACTGTTTGCAGATTTATTTGCAGGTTTAACAACACCTGTGCCGTCAAATATTAATTCTTTAAGAACTATTTTTTCCGGGTCACTGGCATTGTATTTTGTTTCTGTACCTGGCTGTCCTAACACGCGTTTTTTGGAGTAACTTAATTGATATGTATGCTCATAGCCGGCCGGATTAATCATTGCTTCAAATGTTTTTTTTGAAGAATCAACGTTTATTTTTCCGTTATTGACTGTACAAGGTGAAATAGTCAATAACGCTTTCTTGCCTCCAGCCATTTTAACTAACGTTCCTCTTTTTCACGCATGATATCAAGCACCAATCGACGGCACTCAGCAAGCAATTCTTCCTTAACTATATCTTGCCCCTCTGATGAATCATCAGTTCCTTCACTCTGTGTCCGCTGAATAATATTGGACTTAATCAATAGTTGTTTGATTTCTATGGACATTACTTTAGTTTAATACGCCTTATATAATGCGGGTTACAAACGTATAACTGAGCACAATTTTTTCAATTGCCACTTCATTTTTAGTCGAACCAAAACTCTCAATTTCCCATTTCAAAGGATAAGCCGCATCAAACAACCATCCACGAATAGGTTTTTTATCTTCATTCATTAAAAAAACTCGTACGGGCTTAGATTCAATCGGTTTAATGAAATCCATCTCCATGACTGCCATACACCATTTAACCAGCGGCGAGCTCTTTGGTGCGAGGCCGCGTTTAAGCTCCAAGTTCGAGTGTTTTACCCCTTTAGGTAATTGATGCGTGAATCTATTTTCACCCCCTTCAACAACGGGTTCCACTTCAACTTCAGAAGAGATTCCTGACACGTCTTGAAACGAAGTGTCAGCCGTCTCCTTGGGACCACCGAAGATAACCTTAAAATAAAACGCAGGAGGTGGATACGGATCTTTTGATTGTGCATCAGTCATTTAACACCCCATTAATCAATATCCACCTTTTGCAGAGCCATTTTGTAGCAAAAAATTAGCCATTTGCAATGGTTAATCCTTCATGAACAATTTCGATTGTTTCAATGGCGACTTCATTGCCTTCTGATTTTAAATCGGTGCCGGTTATCTTGGTCGGCCAAGCATTGGTCAAAGTCCACACCATTGTGGCACTGCCGGCTTCGTCCAGCAAACTGATGGTAACAGGCAGGCGTTTGATGGTATTCATCTTGATCTGCTTGAACCAATCCCAGAACTTGTTATCACTTTTGAAAACACCTTTTTTCATTGTGATATTGCCGACTTTCTTCATTCCCGGCATTTTAATAACCGCGAATTCAGGACTATCGCCATGGCGATATTTGATTTCTTCAGATTGAATGTCTAACCCACTGACTTCCTGAAAAGACATCACCTCAGAATCCCATTTAACCTGAAAATAAAACTTCGGCATGGGCCATACAGAAGTCGATTGACTTGATCCGTCATCTGCCATAATTTACACCTCTATTTAAATGATAAAAAATAAAAACCTATGAAAAATACATCAATAATAGCGAATAAATTTCAAGTTAAGATTTCTGTAGTTGTTGCTGGAATGTTATCTCAATAAATTCTGCCGGACGACTCAGCGCCACCAATACAGTCACCCGTAAAACCCCATCAAGAATATCCTGCGGTGTCATGGTTTCACCCAAACCGACAAACACACCAAATGCATCATCTGGGGTGGAACCGGCCAAACCGCCTCTTTTCCAAATGCTGGTCAGGAAATTATTAATCATGCTTTTGATGGTGACCCAGGTGTTTGAGACATTGGGTTCAAACACATACGCTTTAGTGGCCAGCTTAATGGACTCCTCAAGCATAATCATGGTTCTGCGTACATTGATATAACGCCAGTCCAGGCTATTCCCGTCCAAAGTACGCGCACCCCAAACCAACGTGCCCTCACCGATAAAGGTGCGTATCGCATTAACTGATTTTCCAGCAGTGGTTACATTCAGGTCTTCTTGTTGATCATGCGTGATTTCCACGGACGGTGAAACAACTGCGTTGAGACTCACATTAGCCGGTGCTTTCCAAACCCCGCGTGAGTTATCAATTGTTGTGTAAACGCCTGCCATACCTGCACTCGGTGGTAACAGATTTAGTTTATTCTTGATTGCAAGCATGACACTGCCGTAGAGCGGACAAACCGCTGTCAGAATCTTGTGCAGTTCTTCACTGGTAGACATTGCGTCTGTTTTTGTTTTTGCCGTTAATTCTGCAATCTTAGCAGCAATTTCTTTACTTTTCTTCTCATCAATTTCTATTTTATCCAGCTCAGCTTTCAACAACGATTGCAGCTTATCTACATTGGCAACATTATTAAACGTAATATCGCTGGTCTGCACAATAGTTGTATTAAGCCAGGGATAATAGGCTGCTGCAAAATCAAGATTATTGGTTCCCAGATCGTTTCTGAAGTTTTCAATGCATTCACTATCTTGCGCTTCTTTGTAACCATCAAAAATATCAAGAATCGCAAAACGATTTTTCATCACGCGCCCACAGTGTCCGAGCATCGCTTGTTGTAGGGAAATACAATCGTCTTTAGCCAAAGACATTGCATCTGGAATAACCACCATGGTTGGCTCTTGTTCTTTGAGCAGAATCTTTATGCCAGCACTTAATTTTGCTTTTTCTATCGCTTCAGAATGCTTGCCGACTGAAACGATATAACAAGCGCCTCCACCATTCTGGAAAAAAAGCATCATGCTGTGATATAAGAAAAATCTTTTTTTCTCTGACTCAAGAAGATATTCAGCACCGGCACTTGAAAAATCAGCTTCTTCTGTGAATGCTGGTGCAGCCGATTCAGCAGCATTGTCCTTATCTGCGCCACCGACTTTCGCTGGTTTGATATCTGAAATTTTATATTTGGATTCTGCTGCGCCACCATAAAAGCTGAGGAATTCAGACATGGATGAAATACGCCATGCTTTATTTAGCAAAGACTTCCCTTTGTTATCAGCCCACTGTGTATAACCGATAAATGCGGGCACCGCAGTGGCCACCTCCACCACAGAATTAGGAAACGCATTCTTTTCAACAATGTAAACACCCGGCGTTTTATACTGCCCCATGATCAGCTCCTCGTAATTGGATTAATAGCGCTCCACAACTTCCCTTCTATCATTGATTAGATAGAATATTTAAACAACTTACAAACCATCTGTTCACCTGCTTAAACTACTGCCGCTTACTCTTTTCCTCATAGATTTTAATTAATATAAATTTCCGAAATATTTTGCATTCTTCCTGCAACCATTTCTCCATTCATATGGCTAATGTTCGCATTGGGCATGCGTTTAATGAGCACTTTGTCGCCCATATTCCCAGACTCTCTTAATTGAAATCGATGCTGATGCTGCTCTTGCATATGAATGGCAACGGATGACTGCAGCATGATTGCTTCACGAGCCCCCGGCAATGTGGTGTTTCCAATATTCTCAAATTGGATTTCATTCTCCAAATCAGCAATATAGAGTTGCCGCTTCGATAAGTCACCTAAAATGTAATATTTCCAGAATGTTTGGTTGGTTGAGAAACGAATGTAATAATTACGTGCAGCCGCATCCAGATTTTCTGAGCATAACCCTGTCTTTTCATCTGTAATCAGAACTTGCACAATAAAGCCGGGTTTAACCAGATAATCCTTGCGCTCAAAAACATCATCCAATTGCTCGGCATTCATTTCAACAAATGCTTGGTCAGAGGCATAATTATCCTTATGCAACATTTGTTTCCCCACAGCATCTCGTGTGACTTGCTGATTACTGAAAAAAAGCACAGCATCGTCTTTTTGTATGGCAGGAATGGTATACAGTGAAAAATACGGGTCTTTCGGAAACACTTTGAATGTCAACGCAACATTATCTTCTGCGTGCAGCCGCAAGATATCCATCTTGTCGTCATCATAAAAAACGGCAACACCGCTTTCAGACGATTTTAGTAGAAGACCGGCATTGTTTAATAAGGACATGGAAGCATCAGTTGGCACAAACTCAAGTGATTTGCAGGCTAGGTCTGCAAAATAAGTATGTTCAACTGTAATGCTGAATAGTGATTGGTAAGCACCCATTAGTTTTAACTTGTTCTCCGTCAGACTCTCATGCAACAAACCACGATTAAGAAAAAGTGCCAACCATTATTTTTTTGTTGAATTAATTGCCATCAACAAGGTCGCTAAACAACGACATGCGTAACTGTAAACTTAAACCACGAAGAATGTCAATAATACTTGCGGTCTGGTTATATTCCTTACCCGACAGAAGACTTGGGCTCAGTGAAAACCGGCATGCAGGTGACAATTTTTCTGCAACGCAAAATTATTTGAATGGACAGACAAAAAATTTAAGCGGGATTTTGTATTGCAAAAAGATACTGTTAATGCAAAGCTAGATGAAGTAAAAGAATCAACTCACGTTAAAGGTTCCTTTGAAGAAAATATTATCAGAATGGCGTTTGAAGATTGGTTTTAGGAGAGAAATAAAATTCATGAGTTAAAAAATCTGGATTTATAGCTCATGATTTGGAACTGACAACAGAAGGACTGGCCGAATTTTCGTTGGAAAAAAGCTGCGCTTGAGGAGTTTGAGGCGAGAAGTTTTGGGGACATACTTATCTCCCGATAATTAAATATTATGCCCCCAGAATTCTAATTTGTGGGTGTAAATTCAAATCAAATTGCAACATTATGCTTTAAAAACTTGACATACCATATATGGTATATATACTGTATTTAGTATGTGGAGAATATATGAGCACAAAGGTGCATTAAAAGAACTGAAATCACTACCTATCGAACTCCTTAAACGATATGAGAAATGGAAAGATATCGTAGCAATATCTGGCCCCGCAGGATTAAAACAAATCAAGGACTTTAATGATGAAGCATTGGTCGGTGAGTGGAAAGGCTATCGTTCATCTC
>JAJFJK010000046.1 GCA_021774075.1 Nitrosomonas sp.
TGCCAAAGGCGTGGTACAGCAAACTGGTGGACATTTTGAAAAAGCCTCATGATTAAAGTTCAGAGACAATTTCAACCTTAAATTCATTTTCTTCCAACATCTTTTTTTATCGCTAAGTACGCACTTACCGGATGAACCCAATAAAGACTGGTTTCCATCTCATTAACTTTTATACTTATTATTATAAAAGTTAACGAATGGTCTCAGATGCATGAAAAACCAAAATTACCCCAAAAATGCAGTTCAACAAAAGTCGAACCTATCCGGCAAAAAGCAACGAATGACCGTGGGTTGAGTTCGGTTTAGTGGACAGATAAGTCACTAAAGTTACACAGCAATTTGACTGCAACCGTAAAACTACTTGGAAAAATAATTAGACTACAACCAGAAAGGAAGTGAGAAAAGAGAGCTAACAGGAGTCGAACCAACATCTCATTGAATTACAATGAGTTACTACCTCAACTCTTTTTTTATCCCAAAAGAAGACAAAAATAAACCAATAAAAACAATAAGGTAAGAAATGGTGGACCACAAAGGAAAAACTTCGAACCAATTATTCAGCGTTTTAGAAGAATGGGAGAAAAATCTCAAGGGGTGTTTTGAAGAACCTTTGGCATCTGTCTCATTGCTTGAGTCGCCATTTGAAATTTCTCCCGATATTTAATATATATGGACTTCCTGTCTTTAACTTTGCTCACAGGGCGCATTTCGTGAATAGTTAATGCATCATGCTGGCCAAGCCACTAGCACTAGTACGTTCTGAATGAATAGCTGGCAACGTAGATATAATCTAACTGTATATAATAAGATCTATTAATTAAGATTTGGTTGTTTACAATGTCAGAAATACAACGAGCTGATCCAAAAACTCGTCATAGCACTATCATTTTTACACTTGTCATGGTTTTAGTGCTTGCGCCGATTCTTATCTGGCTAAATTCTTATGCCGAGTCTATCGAAGACTGGTTTGCTCAGCCAGGCAAAACCATCGAACGCGTAAAACTTACTATTTCTATTCTAGCCGTTGTTGGGTTTTTTCTTCTCTTGTTTCTCGCGATATTCACGTTTCGATTCGCAAGAGCAATATTATGCTTCGATAGATATCCTCCACCAAATGTTAAAGTTATTAGAGATGTTCGTGTGCGCCGTGGGGTTGCAGCTCGCAGGATAGGCAGACTCATACAGGCATATAGCGTTGTGGTAGTCTTGCTCCTGGTTTCTCTTATCGTAGCAGCGTGGTTTCTTATACAAAATGTTGATCGAATCGTGAGTGAGCTAACCAAGCGAATCTGTATGTCTACTTTCACCCGAATGCGTCATGAAAGAATTTAATCCAATTGAAGACATTGAGGATAGTGATTTTGCTCTTGATAATGGTCAGTGGCCAAATTTCCATGATGCTGAGATTCATAATTTAAGCATATGGCGTGGTGATGTGCGACCCGATGATAATGTATGGATCGGCCCAGTGTTAGAACTAACTTTAGAGTTATGTGCATTAAAAAACCCTTACATGGTTATTTTAAAGTTTCATGATTGTGAATCGATAAAACTGGATGACTTTAATCATCAAAATGCAGTCTATGATTTGAAATTAGAATATGAGGAAAGAGGCACACTAACTAATGGTGAACCTTTAACTCCATATATCGTTGTTAATTTTAAGCAAGCATTTGGTGCTGCTCTATCTTTTAAGTGTTTTAGGGTACAAGCGATAAATTATAACTGCAACAAGTTGAATAACCGCTAACAACTCAATGCAAGCTTTCAATACGCCATGCATATAAATATGAACTTTAGATCAAGATTGAAAGATGCAGGAATAGGTTTGTTCATTTGTTCTATTTCTTTGCCAGTAGCATTTGTTATTACCATGATCACTTTTCCCTTTTGGCGTTGGTTTGAGATAGTGACAGGAGTTGAATCCTTCGGTCATTCTGGGCCGTCTGAGTGGTGCTACTGGCTAGTATATGGAATTCTGGTTTTACTTTCAGTATTTGTTTGGTGGTTTTTACATCGTGCGAAGCAGCAATCGATTACAAAGCACCATTACCGAGACTGACATGCCTGAAAATCCTCATTTCGAATCAGTGCCCTCCTGGCAAGCCGCTGCGGAGAAACTGAACTTCAAACCTCTCGTACCCGGAAAACACTTCAAGCACAAGCTCAAGTCGCTCAGAATCTTCGTACGGGATCACAAGATGCGACAGTTGCCCATAGGCGATCGATCGCTGGAGGCATTCTTCGGGTCTTTCATGTTCAGTCAGACGCAAAGAGCAGATGCCGACGAAGCCAGGCGTCAGACCGTCGAGGTGTCTTACGGCCAATTCGGGCAAGAGGCACTCATCGCAAGTCATGTCGGTCGGGGCTACGAGCTTGGTCCGAAACCACCTGCTGAAGATATCGACGGGCGTAGTCCGTCAGTTGTAGTCTGGCACGATGGCAACATGTCATACATGCTGGCGAGCAGCGAGCGGCCTTTGATCGATTTGATTAAGATCGCTGGTTCGTTCTATGGTTAATCGACAGGCAGAATCGGAAATGTCTGTTGAGTGAGCTGGATCCGATTTAGTGGACAGATAAGTCACTAGAATTATGCAGCAATTTAACTATGAAGGTAAAACTACTCGGCGAAATCATTAGACTACTATCAAAAAGAAAGTGAGATAAAAGAGCCAACAGGAATCGAACCATAACTTCATTGAATTTCAATTACTTAACGAGTCACATCCTTTCTTTCCCTAAAAATAGATAAAAATTATACAATAAAAACAATGGCATAATAAATGGTGGAGCACAAAGGAGAATTATCGAACCAAATTTTCCACATACTATCGGAGTGGGAGGCGGTATGGCAAGGATTAAACAAAGATATTTCGCAAGATATTACCGAGCTTGAACTTTGATCCTTATATCAATTCGGAATTTGTTTAAAGCTGGATTATGATGATCCAACTTTTTCATTATCTAGCCTAGATATTTGCAAATAGTTTTCGGCTGCCGAATAAACTGGACGACTGAAACCGTAGAGAGTTGGGTATCGGGGCGGGTTTCTCCTTACCTGCTGAGTGCGTCATCCACACGCTGGATCGGCTGGTCGAATAAGCATGGGAAGCCCAACCGGCTTCGCTTAGACAATGGCCCTGAATATATTAGTGGCGCATTAGCCGCTTGGTGGAAAAGAACGATATACAACAGAAATTCACTTGACCGGGTAATCTCCAGCAAAATACTTTCATTGAGCGTTACAACAGAACCGTACGCTATGATTAGTAAGCCATCACAGCTTCGAGTCAATCATCGAGGCTCAGAACTATGAATCGCCCTGGATTTACTGGAGACTTTTTAGGGTTCATCCGGTAAGTGCGTACTTTGAGAAAAAAAACAAGTTGAAAGAAATTGAATTTAAGGTTGAAACTGTCTCTGTATTTTAACCAAGAGGCTTTTTCAATATGACCACCAGCTTGCTGTATCACGCCTTTGGCATAATCGGATATTTTTATCAAAGTACGCGTTTTATTGCTGGCAACATAATTGTTGCCATACAGGAAGATAAATGGCGACTGAGGTGTCCGGTTTGTCGAAGTCGTAATGTGCATCGCAGAGGGAAGTTGCCGCGTCGTATTCGCAGCGTACCGATTGGTAGAAAAGCAGTATTTATAGACCTTCCTGTTCAACGATTAGAATGCATCAAATGCCAAGCAGTGCGCCAGGTAAAAATACGCTTTGCCGATGAACATAAGCGTTATACACGCTCATTTGAAAGGCTGGTTCTAGATCTGACTATCCAGAGCGTGGCACGTTACCTTGGCGTAAGCTGGGATCTGGTTAAAGGGATACAGAAGGACAATCTGAACAAACGTTATCGTTTACCGAAATTAGCAAAGGTCAAACGTATTGCGATTGATGAAATATACCAAGGCAAGAAGCTGGGCTATTTAACTATTGTTATGGATCTTCAGCGAGGAGCAGTA
>JAJFJK010000047.1 GCA_021774075.1 Nitrosomonas sp.
ATTATCACTTGTTCAACCTACTCTCTTATTTGAAAGACCACTCAGGATCTCCCGAGTTGCCGATTATTCCTAATGTCCAACATGCCATGCTTTACAACCCCGGAGCAGCAATATGATACTTGTCTCTCGCATCATAAAATAGTGGCTTCCAGATAGGGAACTCTGTCGCCCTGCTCGTGTAGAATCTTACGAGGCTAAATCACTTCAACTGTCGTTTACGGCCTGTTGACTTGCGAACATCGTGCTTAACATTTGGAGTTACCTCCGCCTGCCCGATGCCTGCTACCCGGTGGTTGACCTACCTTGCCGGGGCGGGATTTCCACCCGCTGGAATTATCGACCTTGCTCGGCCGCACTCCCCAGAATTCTGCTGACTTTAACAAGGCAATTGAGATGGGGCATCAATCTATGATTGTTTATAGTAGCCGCGGAAACGCGTATCAGCTTAGCGGACAATTTGATCAGGCCGTTTCTGATTACAGCAAGGCATTAGAGATAATGCCACAGTCTGCTGATACCTATAAGAATCGAGGCTCTGCTCATCTAAAAAATAAAAAATATAATCAAGCAATTGAAGACTTCAACAAAGCAATAGCGATTAATTCAGGTTTTGCCGAAAGCTACCTCGATAGGGGGAACGCATATTTGTATAAAGGTCAATATAATCAAGCAATCTCAGATTACAGTAAGGCGATAGCAATGGATCAAGCATCTGCATTTCCGTACGCCAGCCTAGCTTGGTTATTGGCCACTTGTCCTAATGAAAAATACCGAAATGGTAGCAAAGCCATAGAATTGGCTCAAAAAGCGATCAGAATTTCTCTACATCCCAATAATTTGGCGAGTCTTGCTGCAGGTTATGCGGAAATAGGTAAATTTAACGAGGCCATAGCAACTCAAAAAAAACTCATTGCTATACTGAAGCAAGAGGGAAAAACTGAAAACTTAAATGATTTTATGGAAAAACCAGATGCTTACATATCCCATAAGCCGTGGCGGGAAGAAGTGAAATGAAATAATGGAGCGAATAGAAATCTTGAGATTTTCCAGTTCGCCTATTTCATAGCATTTATATTTTTTTGTTTAAATAAAACAAGATATAAATCAGTGTTGGAAAGTATTGACGCTGTTACCTGATGAATTCTGCACGCTGATTAACATTGAATCTCCTTCTCTAAGTCTAGAATCAAGATTCACGCTGACCGCAGCATAGGTCAAATCCTTGCGAGTCACCTGGCAAAGTCGGGTACTTACTTCATGAAGTTACTTTTAGTCAAAAACAAATTTTTGCAACAGAGCGCTCTTTAATTTTATTCCACTCTAACTGTGACAAAAGGCACAGCTATCTAGTCTGTGATTAGTGTAATTTTGGGGCTGTGAGGTGTGCTGTTAAATTAGAGCCCCTTTTAACGTAAGGAATAAAGGGCTTGTTGTATTGCTGACTTGAAGGAATCCTTACGTTCACCCTGAAGGTGGCGCTTCTCTATTCAAACGGATATTAGATGACCTAGTTATCATAGATGAGTGACCCTAAAGCTCTTGCGTTTTTTGATAACAATAGAAAGAAATGACAATGCGCATTTCACAAGATCAAATACCGCGATTTGGTTCTAGCCACGCTTGTTTTCTGGTGTTTGTTATCTTTCTTCTGATACAGATTATATTCGCACATACTGCAAAGGCAGCAGAAGTTTGTGTGCTGGCTGCGGCAGAGGTGGTTTCGGTAGAGGGCATTGTTGAATTTCGCAAGTCTAAGGACAATGCTTGGCATCAGACAGAACAAAACACACAACTTTGTGCCGGCGATCAATTGCGTACGCGTAGGCACAGTCGTGCAGCAGTGCGGTTGATGAATGAAAGCGTCATGCGGTTGGATCAGAGAACCACACTGACATTCCCGGAAGTTGAAGAAAAGAAAGCTTTTTCATTCATAGGCCTGATAAATGGTGCAATCCATGTGATAACCCGTACACCCATACCATTCAAGGTAAGAACACCATTTGTCAATGCTCTTGTAGAAGGAACAGAGTTTTATGTCGGCGTTGATGAAAATAGTTCCCGACTGGTAGTTTATGAAGGCCGTGTGACAGCCAGTAATGACTTTGGCAGTCTTGCACTTGTTGGTCATGAAGCAGCTGTTGCTTATGCGGATCAGCCGCCACAAAGAGAGACAATAGTGCGGCCACTTGATGCCGTGCAATGGGCGCTCTATTATCCAGCAATTATAGGTTACCACCGGAATAACAATCTTTCAGGTGAAGCGGATACCGACAATCAGTTACGTCAGGCAGAGCATCTCTTGTCCATTGGGCGCGTTGATGAAGCGCATGATGTGATCAATCAAGTGTTGTCTTCGGATGCGGATAACAGCGATGCAATTGCGCTGCAGGCGATCATTGCTGTGGTACAGAACAACAAGGAACAAGCACTTGAGCTGGCAACCCATGCCGTAGAACTTGATCCTTTTTCAGTGCCTGCAAAACTTGCTTTATCTTACGCCCAACAGGCGCATTTCAAGATTGAAGAGGCACTCAATAGCGTACAACAGGTAGTCGATTTAGATCTGCAAAACGCATTATTGTGGGCACGACTAGCAGAACTGCAAATGTCCGTCGGTGAACTGAGGTTAGCACTGGATGCGGCTCAAGAAGCTGTCAATTTAAATCCGGCAATTGCCAAGACCCAAACAGTATTGGGTTTTGCATACTTATTGAAAATTAATACTGTAGAAGCTAAATCAATATTTACTAAAGCAATTTTGCTTGATCAGTCTGACCCTATGCCGAGGCTTGGAATGGGATTGGCACTCATCCGTGAAGGAGATCTTGAGACAGGACGCATCGAATTGGAAATCGCTGCTATTCTAGACCCGGCTAATTCACTGATACGCAGCTATCTAGGAAAAGCCTATTTCGAAGAAGACCGTTACCCGCAGGCCAGCACTCAGTTTGATCTGGCCAGAGAACGTGATCCCAACGATCCCACACCCTGGTTTTATGATGCCATCCAGAAACAGACTCAAAACCGGCCAGTAGAGGCATTAAAAGACATCCAGAAGTCAATTGAACTCAATGATAATCGCGCCGTTTATCGTTCCGGTCTATTACTAGACCAGGATGAAGCAGCGCGGGGCACCAGTCTGGCGCGTATTTACGATAATCTGAGTTTTGAGAAACGTGCCGTAGTCGAAGCCACAAAATCCTTGAGTATAGATCCGGCCAACCACTCCGCACATCGTTTTTTGTCCGATGCCTATATCAAGATGCCAATGCATGCATCTGCACGTGCCAGCGAACTACTACAAGCGCAAATGCTGCAGCCAATTAACATCAACCCAGTTCAGCCACCTCTGGTAGTTGACGACTTTAATGTTTTGACAGAAACAGGTGTATCAACAACCGGATTTAATGAGTTTACGCCTTTAATGGAGCGAAATAAATCGCAACTCATCGCTTCGGGAATTGTGGGCAGCAATAATACACTTGGTGATGAAGTTGTTGCTTCAGCGCTATATGACCGTGCATCAATCAGTGTGGGTCAATATCATTTTCAGACGGATGGGTTCAAAGAGAATAATGACCAGAAGCATAATATTGTCAATGCATTCATGCAATATGCGGTAACGCCAAAATTAAATATTCAAGCTGAAGTACGTAGACGCACGACAGAACATGGAAATTTATTGCAGGATAATAATCCGGATTTTTTTGGCTTTCATCAGGAAACACGTAAAAAGTTAGCACAAGATACAGCGCGAATAGGCGTCAGGTACAAATTTTCACCCGACCAAGATTTGATTGTATCAAGCAAGTTTATTGAAAGAAGTGACAAGACAAGTTTTGAAAAATCCGAAGACATTTTTGAAATTAATAACTCAGGTTTTCATATAGAGGGACAGCACCTGTTTCGACACAAGCATTTTAATTCGATCTATGGCGGAGGTGTTTATCGATTTAAAAAGTTTGACGGTGAGCAAGAAATAGATGGGCCTTTCAAATATACGGATCGTGAAAATGTGTATCTTTATACGCACATCAATTATTTTCGAGATGTAAATCTAACCCTGGGTTTAAGCTATGATGCATATAAAAAAGCTTTTAATAGTCCAATTACGGACTCAAGAGATGACAAGATTAATCCCAAGTTTGGCGTGCAGTGGAATATTTTCGATAATTTGCGCTTTCGGGCAGCCTGGTTTGAGACAAGCAAGTCAGATTTTCTTGCACAACAAACACTTGAGCCAACTCAGGTAGCCGGGTTCAATCAGTTCTTTGATGATCGAAATAATACGCGTACGGAACGCATGGGCGTTGGATTAGATTACCATCTATCACATAGGCTATATGGCGGTGTTGAAGCTTCAAAAAGAATACTACATGTACCAATTTGGCAATCCACGAGTGAGGTCTTTTCATTTCACCGAATTTGGGAAAAACAAAAGGAGTATCTGTATCGAGCTTATGTTTATTGGACGCCCCATTCATACTGGGCGATTAAGGGTGAATTACAGTTTGAACAATTTAAGCGTCGTGAAGATAGATTTGATCTTACCCCAATACGTATTCAGAATTTGATTGTACCAGTTGGGATAGAGTTCTTTCATCCATCAGGACTATTCTCAGGAATCACAGGTACCTTTGTTGAGCAGGAAAGGACGCCATTTTTTGGAGTAGATGAAAGATTTCGCAAACTAACCAATTCCGGCGATGACGCATTCTTCATGTTAGATGCCGTCCTAGGTTTCAGATTACCGAATCGTAGAGGATTACTGAGTCTGGAAGGCAGAAACCTACTGAATGAAAATTTCTTTTTCCGGAATTATAATTTTCAAGCTCCTGATCCTGCAAATCCTAATAACTTCTCTCCAACACGTACCTTTGTACCAGAGCGTTTATTTTTCATGCGCTTCACATGGAATTTCTGAAAATTGAATGGATGCGTTGTATTTTATACTTAGAAGTTGGAGTTTATCCTACGATTGTAGCATCTGGAGCAGCCCGTTTAACTGCATCTATACCACCCTCGGCCCCACTCTTGCTCGTGTACCCTTAGTTAGACAAGATAAAAGTCGACTCCCCAACTTTTATCCAAAAGTTAAGGTGATTTACTGCGCCAGTCCAAGAAATAATGTAATCGAGCGATTGACATGGATTAGTGCATTATCATCAATTTTTCCAATGGTTGAGCTGATAGATCAAGTCGGCTAAATTGATTGTCTGCTTTCCGTATGTATGTTGTCATTTGCCAATATAGATTGAGTGGCTCTTTAGGGTCCAGACTGTGTGAAAACTCTTTGTTAAAATTTCTTGTGGTAAGCACGGACTAGATTTATTACTTTTTTGTGTGAAAAATGGAAAATACAAACTGATATTTGAGCTGTTTTTGACAAGCTGTGGGAATTAATTTTATTTCGATCTAAATTTTCGAGTTTTCACACAGCCTGGGTCGGAAGCAGTAGCTGGTGTTAATGATACAGAGAAGAGCGGCTATCGGCAGATGTATACCAGAATCACCTCAATCGGAAATCGTACTCCTTTTACAACCAGCATGTAGCCTCACCATTTCTTCAATGTCAGCAGTCTACACGAATGTATCAATGATCCCGCTTAATGCGACAGAACCCTTCAGCTTCTTTAAACCAAAGAAATCAAGCCTCTAAAAGAAGGTCCGTTATAAATAAAATGATGAGTATAGGAAAAATAAACGCCCTTTTTCATCAACGATGAATTACTACTAGGGGTACTGCCAAGTTAACTGTATCTGAGCGACAATAGCGGAATGAAAAATTCAGCGACTCTATACAAACGTTATCGATTTCCATCTGATATCATTCAGTACGCAGTGTGGCTCTATCATCGATTTAACTTAAGTCACCGTGATATCGAAGACTTGTTAGTTGAAAAGGGAATCGTAGTGACTCACGAATCGATTCGTCTATGGTGCAATAAATTTGGTTCGGTATATGCCAGGAAGCTGAAGAACCAACATCAAGGATACGGCGACACTTTCTTCCTTGATGAAGTATTCGTAAAGATTCAAGGCGAGCGATAGACCAGGACGGTGAGGTGGTCGACGTTTTACTGCAAGCACGCAGGGATGGCAAAGCTGCTAAGCGTTTCTTCAAACGGTTTCTCAATAATTGCCGAAATGAACTTAGAAAAATTGTCACTGATAAGTTGAAAGGTATTGCCAAGTTAAGTAAATTTGCATAAAAATTAGTCAACACATGAATTCTTAACTCATTGATTGTTCAGTATTCAGGATACTGACTCGAGATGGAAAATCAGCCCAATTTGACTTAACTTGGTAATACCGGCTTATGCTGCTGTGAGCAACCTATTCAACCTTGGCCGTCATCTGGTATCTGCCAGTGATTATCAGGATTTAAGACAAGGTGCTTTTGCGTCTTGGAAAAAGGTTACGTTAGCATGAAGGCTAAATTTCTAGAACTGGTTGCCCTATGAAAGTTAACTTGGCAATACCGGTGAGG
>JAJFJK010000048.1 GCA_021774075.1 Nitrosomonas sp.
TTAATATTAACGGGTTCAGAGTTGCCCAGATGATTCAATACAAGACGTGGTCTGCAGCGAATGGCCAGCCATTTTCAAAGGCCACAACACCGTATTGGATCATCTGGGCAGCTCCCTTCGGGCGACCCGGAAAGCACTTGCTCGCGGTGTTACGCCTCTTGAAAAGGGCTAGCCATTCCCAGCGAGACGCGCCTAGCGCTCAACCACTTCCCGGGTCGCTGAACCCGTCAATATCAAGTAGTCGGAGCACTATAGCAAAATCGACCAATTCTTGGGGGCAAATTAGATGCGAATTTTTAGTAAAAACTGGCTGTCACTGCTTTTATTCCTTCCTCTTATCGTGGGGTGTGTCCCAATGGTTGCCGTCGGTGTTGGAGCGGGCGCCGGCACTGGGGCTCTTGTCTCGGAAGATAGGCGTACCAGTGGTATATTCATCGAAGATGAATCCATCGAATTGAAGAGCGCCAGACGTATCAATCAGCAATTGGGCAACAATGTGCATATCAATGTGACCAGTTTCAACCGTGTTGTTTTGTTAACGGGAACAGCGCCTGATGAAGCGGTGAAAAAAGAAGCTGATCTATTGGTTATGAGTGTCGACAATGTGCGCCATATCATTAATGAAGTCAAAATTGCCGAGAAAAAATCGCTGGCTTCTCGCAGTAACGATACGTTGATTACATCAAAAGTAAAAACACGTTTTATCGGCGTACGTGGGTTTCAAATTAATCATGTAAAAATAGTCACGGAAAACAAAATTGTTTACTTGATGGGCATGGTGAGACACGCTGAAGCGGATAGTGCTGCAGAAATTGCCAGCTCAACAACCGGTGTGGAAAAAGTGGTGCGCGTGTTTGAGTATTTAGATTAAACACTTTTCATCTTAGAACTTACATTCATGCTGCCGGTTGATCTCGTTGCAGATTTAAGTGCTGTCTTTCCAGCAGATCGTTTTTATACTGATCCGGTGGATTGTTATAGTTATGCGTACGATAACAGTCGCAAAATCTTTCCGCCTGATGCCGTGCTTTTTCCACTAACGGCAGAGGAAGTGCAAAGCATTGTCAGGCTTTGCAATCAATACGAAACGCCATTGGTTCCACGCGGTCGTGGCACGGGCACAGCGGGCGGCAGCTTGGCGGAACAAGGCGGTATTGCATTATCATTGGAGCGAATGCTCAATATCATTGCGGTTGATCCGGCTAATCGTGTCATTGTTGCTGAACCGGGCGTACTCAATCAATCCATACAAGACGCCGCCAAACCTCATGGCTTCTTCTGGCCTCCAGACCCATCCAGCGCGGCTTATTCCAGTATCGGCGGAAATATCGCCACCAGTGCGGGTGGCCCACATGCCGTTAAATATGGCACAACACGCGATCATGTGCTGGGTATCAAAGCAGTTACCGGCGCGGGGGATATCATCAAAACCGGCTGTTATACCACCAAAGGTGTGGTCGGTTATGACCTGACTCGTCTGCTCATCGGGTCAGAAGGCACGTTGGCGGTAATCACCGAGGCGACACTTAAACTGACCGCTTTGCCGCATGCGGTGGCAGGCATTACTGCACATTTTCGTGATTTGGTCAGTTGCACTTCAGCTATTGTGCAAATCATGGCGCAGCCTCAACTGCCCAGTGCACTTGAGTTCCTTGATACCGGTGCATTAGATCTGATTCGTAGCCGTGACGCGGATATGCTGCCAACGGATTCGCAAGCCATGCTGATGATTGAAGTTGATGGCTCGGCCAATGAAATACCGGATGCGATTGCCGCCATTCTTAAGGCGTGTCAATCCGATGGATTAATTGATGCAAAACAGGTGCAGGATACGGCGTCATTATGGAAAGCACGTAAAACTCTGTCGCCGTTATTACGTGAAGTTGCGCCGAAGAAAATCAATGAAGATGTGGTGGTGCCGGTGAATTCATTACCGGAATTTCTGGCGCAATTAACGCAACTGAGCGCTCGTTATCAATTGGCCAATGTTAATTTTGGTCATGCCGGGAATGGCAATATTCACGTGAATTTATTAATTAATCCGGATGATCCCGAAGAAGTGAAACGAGCTGAACAGTGTCTGGATGAAATATTCGATCTGGTTATCCGGCTCAATGGTACGCTATCGGGTGAACATGGCATCGGTAGTGAGAAACGTGCATTTGTCAGCAAAGAAATTGACAACGTAACTCTGGAATTGATGAAGCATATCAAACAGCTTTTTGATCCGAAAAATATTCTTAATCCGGGGAAATTATTTCCGTAAATTTTGTTAGGGTGCTTCTAAAAATTCAGAGTTTGCCTAAATGCAAGGCACAGAAATAATTTTGCAGCGCAGCATACGTTTGATATGTAAGCAATAAATTTTTTCTGTAACGCAGCAGTTGGGATGAAATCTGGATTTTTAGAAGTGCCCTAAATTATTTTTGTCCAGAAAAGCACCCAATGCAGCAATCCACTCCTCGCGCGTAAAAACAAAACCGGTATTATGTCCGCCTTCCAAAGTCAGAAATTGTTTGGGTTCTGATGCAGCCTGAAATAAACGCTGACCGTGCTCAAAAGGCACAATTTCATCCTGTGGGCTATGTATTACCAATAGCGGGGCAGTGTTTGATGCTAAGGATTCAAGCGTATTGTAGCTAAAGCGTGCGATCAAACGCACCGGCAAATAGGGATAGATGGTTTCGGCCAAATCAGGCACCGAAGTAAAGGTCGATGCCAGTATTAGCATGGCAGGTTTTTCGCGCGCAGCCAACCACGCTGCAATAGGGCCGCCGAGTGATTCGCCATACAAAACAATCTGTGAAGGCGCAATGCCTTTTACCTCGGTGAGATAATGCCAAGCCGCCTGTGCATCCAAATAAGTACCCGCTTCAGACGGCGAACCACTGCTCTGACCATAACCACGATAATCAAAAATAAACAAGTTATAACCGAGACGTTGGAACATTGGCATGTAATCCATACGGTGCGAAATATTCCCCGCATTACCGTGGAAAAATAATACCGTTCCTTGCGCATCAGGCACCGGCACAAACCAGCCATGTATGGTTTCATCATCGGAAGTGGTGATTTCCACCGACTCAAACGCCAGCCCAACCCGTTCAGGCGTAACGGATAATTCACTTTCGGTTTTCGGAAAATAAATCAACTGCGCTTGTGCAGCAAACACCAGAAAAACTATAGCCAGATAAGCAACTACAAGCGTGACAATGAGATTAAGGAGCATGCGTATCATGTTGGATTAGCGCCTTTGAGTAATGTAGAAATTCATCCAGATGTTGTGTAATGATTGCGACGGTAATCGCCAATTGCAAGGTCTGGTAGTCATGCACAGCAATATTACGAAACCCGACCATGCGTTTGAGTGCCGCTGCTAATTCATCTGTTATCCAGTTGGCCTGTGCCAGCAAGGTGAAAATATCACGTGCACTTTGCGGAACGCCCAGCTTATTCCGGTGTATTAAATATTGTCCCATAGCCATAGCTGCTTCACAGGCGCGTTGTATATTCAAAATGGCCGCATCCTGACGGGTAAAGTCGGTTGCAAAAGTGGCGGGATCACGGGCATATTCATCACGCGCACGGGCCAGGCAACGCTCAATTGTTGCCGCTTTATTGATCAGGATCTCATCGGCCATAGATTGATCTTTTCCGTTCGATGTCAGATAACAAGCCGCTGCGCAGCGTATCCAATGCCGTTTTCTCGCTCAAAATAAAGCTTTCATAAATCGCTGCCTGCACATCGCGTGCCCATAAACATTGTCCGGTGGTGATGATCTGATATTGCAACACGGTGCTGGCCGCCCGCAGATCGACCAGGTCGACATCACAATTGATTTCATCAGCTAATTGCTGCGCCAAATCCCACAATGCGACCGTATCCATCTTGCCATCAACCAGAACCGCCAAATCCACATCACTATGCGCATCTGCTATGCCTTTTGCGTGACTGCCAAAATGGTACAGCGCTAATAAATTAGGCAATTGTGTGCGTAAAAAAGCGGTGATTTTATGTAGATCAATAGCCATGCTTATATATTCTTTATACAATGCTCTTTCTACCACAATCAAACCATCAAAACCATTATTATGTGGCAATGGGCATTAGGGCACTTCTTGGAATCCAGATTTCATCCCAACTGCTGCGTTGCTGAAAAAATTTCTTGCTTACATATCAAACATATGCTGCGCTACAAAATTCTTTCCGCGCCTTGCATTTGGGCGAACTCTGAATTTTCAGCGGCGCCCATTAGTCACATTATTTTATGTCGTGTAACCGAACAAAAGTCTAGAGGCGATTTGCATTCCGCCTTAATTCTTGTAAATTGTCAATTCAATTTACAATTTACAAGAATTGCTCTATAGTAAAACTATGAGTATGGTTCCGCGTACAGCCGCAAAAATTTTGACTGCACTATCAAAGTTATATCCGGCCTTGGTGGTTACAGGGCCGCGTCAATCTGGGAAAACGACGCTCACACGCATCGTTTTTCCAAATAAGCCGTATGTTTCTCTTGAATAACTGGATATGCGTGACTTTGCAAGCAGTGATCCGCGTGGTTTTTTAAACCAATATCCGGATGGCGCTATCCTTGATGAAATTCAGCGATGTCCTGATCTGTTTTCTTATCTGCAATCACGGCTTGACGAAGACAATCGGATGGGGCTATTTATTCTCACTGGTTCACAGCAATTTGGCCTGATTTCCGGTATTTCACAAAGTCTTGCCGGACGCGTGGCAAAAGTTTCTCTTTTGCCTTTCAGCCTTCATGAATTACAAGAAGCAAAGAAAGCCCCAAAAACAATTGAGGATCTCTTCTTCAAGGGACTTTACCCACCCATTCATGATCGCGGTTTGGAGCCTCATATTTGGTATAGCAACTATGTTGGCACTTATCTTGAGCGGGATGTGCGGCAAATAATTAATGTGCGTGATGTGAGCACTTTTCAGCATTTTATTCGCATGTGTGCTGCGCGGACGGGTCAACTTTTAAAACTCTCGGCACTGGCCAGTGATTGTGGCATCACGCATAATACCGCGAAAGCTTGGATTTCCGTTTTGGAAGCCAGTTATATCGTTCATTTGTTGCAACCGCATCACAAAAATTTCAACAAACGTCTGATCAAATCGCCAAAACTGTATTTTTATGATCCCGGTCTGGCAGTTCGACTCTTGAATGTTCAAAGTGCCGATCAGTTGACCACTCATCCGGCGCGGGGACAACTGTTCGAAACATGGGTTGTGTCCGAGTTGTTGAAGTTTCGTTTTAACAACGGCTTATCTTCCAACCTTTATTTTTGGCGCGACAGTGTAGGATATGAGGTAGACATCCTGATTGAACAGGCCGACAAGCTGTTACCCGTTGAGATAAAATCCGGCCAAACTGTCGCCGCTGATTTTTTTGATGGCCTCAAAAAATTTCAGAAGTTGGCAAGCGGTTCAGTAGGGCAAGCGACTTTGATTTATGGTGGTGCTCAAGAGCAAAAGCGCGAGATTGCTAACGTCGTGCCTTGGAGAAAGATTCACGATTTGTCGTCCAGCGTAACTTTAGGAATGGCCGATTAATTCAAGGCCAAATGGATGTTTTGCAACTAACGGTATTCAATAGTGAACACAGCACAATTGACGAGGAGCGGTGGGTCACTACTCTAGGCAAAGCAACAAACGGAGCACTTGGTGGTAGTGCATGCCGTTGTTGAACATGGAAATCTGAGGACATTACTTAATTACGAAGACTTGTTTTATTAGCAAGTGTGCCTCTCTTTATTGAATATGAGGCCAAATGCACCGCGCCGGAGCATTGGACCGCCGCAGGATTAACACGGGAACAATCACAAGTATTTGTGGATGGAATTGCAGCAATAGTGCAACCTATTAAAACGCACTATTTATGGCGGCCAACATTGCATGACCCAAATGATGAAATGGTGTTGGAAGCGGCGGTAAATGGTGGTGCAGATGCAATTGTGACGTTTAATCTTAAAGACTATGGTGTTGTGCCCGGAACATTCAATATTGAAGTGATTAAACCAGCAACTGCGATCAGGAGAATTAGGCAATGAATGATAAGTCAACATACTCATTACGACTTCCGAAATCTTTAAAGAACGAAGTCGCAAAAATGGCAAAACGTGATGGGACAAGCCTCAATCAGTTCATAGCAATGGCGGTTGCGGAAAAAGTGTCGGCCCTTGAAACCGGACATTTTTTAAAGAACGTGCCAAACAAGTAAATCTGAAGTCATTTGAAGATATTCTTTTTCGTCCAGGCGGTGAGATTCCACGTGAAGGTGATGAGTTAGAAAAAGACGTTTGAAGGTCACTGTCACAAATAACTTCCGGAGCTTGGGAGACGAAAAGAACAAGAAATGCTAAGCTTGCCCCAGAACCCCTGTCCCTAATCCTTTATCCTGCCAGGCTATGCCAGCACCTTTCGGATTGTTGCAGCTAGCTCTTCCGCAACAAACTTGGCGACGTAGGCATCAGCTCCCACCGATTTAACGTGATCTTCGTTGGCATCACCTGTCAGCGAGGAATGAATCACTACCGGAATTGATTTGAATCTCTCGTCGTTCTTAATGTTGCGAGTAAGTGTAAATCCGTCCATTTCTGGCATTTCCAGGTCAGTCAGAACCAGGGCAACTTTATCCTGAATTGTTTTCCCCTCGGCAATGGCTGCATCTGACATAGACTGGATTCGGTTCCAAGCTTCAAGCCCAGTCTTAACCATCACAAAGGGAGTGCCTAGTGCTTCAAGCCCATTTTCCATCATGCTACGTGCAAGCGGTGAGTCATCGGCAGCTAAGATGACTGTTCCGGCGGGAAGTTCTATCTTGGAGCCAGTTTTTCCCGGCATCAGGTCTTCAGGAGAGGCGGGTATCACGTCACGCAATATTTGCTCAACATCTAGCACCTGTACTAAGCGGGAGTCTTCTTGATCGCCATCAAGTCGTGCAATGCTAGTGACTAGGTTGCCGCCATTACTTTCTGCGGCCATCACCTGGTTCCATTCCAAACGCACAATTTCATCAACTTCTTCGACAGCGAAAGCTTGAGTCGAGCGCGAATACTCGGTGACCAAGAGAATCGGAACACCATTTTTTGGTGTGCAACCTACAACACTTGGCAAATTAATGACTGTAATGATTTCGCCGCGAATATTAGCTACACCCATCACATTGGCGGGAGCATTGGCAATTGCGGTAATGGTCGGCATGACCAGGATCTCACGTATTTTAAAAACATTAATGCCAAATAACTCTCGGTGGTCGGAGTTCGAGACTTCGCCTAGTCTGAACAGTAATAATTCGAACTTGTTGTTGGCTGTTAGATTAGTGCGTTCGTCAATTTCATGTAATGCTGTGCTCATGGGGCGCCCTCCGCTATCGTGAAATGTATTAAATTAGCAGTGTATCTTATCGAATGAGGGCGGATGGTTTGATAAGCGAGACAAAATACCCACTTATTTGCGTTCTCAAGAAGAAAATTGCAAGACTTTGTTGCAATTTTCCTTTGATTAAAAGCAGCTGCAAGGAATGTTGAGAAACTGTGATAAAGAACAGCAAGGCGACCGTGCCTTATCCTTATGGGCACTTCTAAGAATCCAGATTCCATCCCAACTGCTGTGTTACGGAAAAAATTTATTGCTTACATATCAACCATATGCCGCGCTGCAAAATTTTTCCATGCCTTGCATTTGGGCGAACTCTGAATTTTTAGAAGCGCCCTTATATTTGATATTTATGCCATATCAGTATGCGAAAAGCTAACTGTACCCACAAATATCAAGTTGAAGGAGTGCTAAGATACAAGAAATGCTATTACGGTTGCACCAAATCAATGGAGATATCCGCACCCATTTCATTGGTCGTAAAAGCAGACTCACTGAATTTTGGAAAGCCCATAAATTGTTCTGGGTTGTTGGATAAGCCGAAAGGTTCTCCCGGCAATAAATTCCAGCGCCTTTTTAATTTGCGGTTTGCGTCGATGTCTTGAAATGCGGCAACGGCGTATGTGCCGTGTTTGTCCAAATTGAAACAAACGGTGTGTTGTCCGTCAGTTGCTGGAACACGGATGCGTTGTTTGCGTCCTTTTTTAAACAGAAAATGATCAGGGTCATCATAAAGACCGATGGTGAGGATGCCGCCAAAACTTACGCCGTTAACGGTGACTCTGATTTGCATGACTTCTGCATTACATTCGTCGGGTGCTTCATAAGGCCGGATATCCAGTTGTTGTGCCGCATAAGTTGAAGTACTAAAGAGCAGGAGTAGGGCCAGAGTGCAGGCTGATCTGGACGGTGTTGACGCAATGTGTGATGGTTTGGTCTTCATATGTGTTTGATTGATGTTAATAAGACAGTTTTTTGTTAAGGGCACTTCTTAAAATCCAGATTCAATTTTTAGCACCCTGGCGGGCGAACCATGGCCAGTGCTTAACTTCGTTTTGCAGCAATTTTATCGAACATCGATCCCGATATCTAGTGTGCCAACCACTTTGTATTGATAGGTTCAGAATCGACCAGATGATCCAAGACAAGGCGTGGTCTGCGGGGAATGGTCAGCCCTTTTCAAAGACCGCAACGCAGAATTGGATCATCTGGTCGATTCCCTTTGGGCGAGCCGAGAAGTACTTGTCCGCTGTGTTACGTCTCTTGGAAAGGGCCAACCATTACCGGCGAGACGTGCCTTACGGTCAAGCACTTCTCGGCTCGCTGAACCCATTAATACAAAGTGGTTGGTACACTAGTTGTCTCCCATTAGAAACAATAAAAAAAGTTACAAAACAGGGTGTTAATAGTATTCAATTAGTTTGCATCAAGAATTGGCAACAGTTTAACTGCTTTCATTGCATAGACGCTAAACGCATCTTGATGATTCTGAAGCAATAATGTTTCTGGCATAAATATTGCTTTTAGCAATCTGTTAGGGTTAGGGAAATGAGGAAAGCGCGTTCAGGCCTGGATTTGTATAATAAGTGGTGTTTTACTCTGATCGGTTGATGCAATTTAATAGTTTATCAAGACAGCTCTTTTTATTATTTATATGGGGTGTTTTTATTATAAACTGGCCGAGTTTTTTATTTTGATTACACTATTATTTATACGCGATGTTACATAATAATTTTTTATTGCCTGTGCGCGTCTATTATCAGGATACCGATGCGGGTGGCGTAGTTTACCATTCGACGCACCTGAATTTTATGGAAAGGGCGCGTTACGAATGGCTTAGGGAGTTGGGCTTTGATGTGCACTCACTGGTTGAGGTGCATAAGATGTTGTTCATGGTGCGCTCGCTTGAGATTGAATATTTTAAGCCGGCAGTTCTAGATGATTTATTGCATGTGACGGTTGAAGTCACGAAAATGGGTCGCAGTCGTATCACGATTGCCCAGGAAATCTATTGTAGCCATGTTAAGTTGGTCAGTGCTACTATCCATGTGGTTTGCGTAGGTTCTGAAACATTCAAACCTGTCAGCATCCCTGCACCTTTACGTGAAAAGATTGGAAAACTTGAATGAATACAGTTGTAACGCAGGATTTATCACTGCTTTATCTGATTAGTAGCGCCAGCTTGCCAGTACAACTGGTTATGCTGATTTTATTATTGGTTTCGGTGCTGTCATGGTGGTTTATTTTTCGCAAATTATTTGTGATTCGCGATGCGATGAAGCAGACCGATGAATTTGAAGATCATTTCTGGCGTGGTGCGGATCTCAACGCTTTGCATCAACGTGCAACCAGTTCACGGCATTCGCCAGGCAGTATGGAGCGCATATTTGCCGCCGGTTTTGGTGAGTTTAGCAAACACCCGCCCGGAACAGATATTCAATCAGTGATGGAAAGCACTCGAAGAGCTATGCAAGCGACCTATCAGCGGGAGATGGATACACTGGAATCGCATTTGTCTTTTTTGGCAACAGTCGGATCAGTGAGTCCATATATCGGTTTGCTGGGTACTGTGTGGGGGATTATGAATTCATTCCGCAGTTTGTCGAATGTTGCACAAGCGACCATTGCACATGTTGCGCCGGGCATTGCAGAGGCGCTGATTGCTACCGCGATGGGTTTGTTTGCAGCAATTCCTGCGGTGATTGCTTATAATCGTTTTGCCAGTGATACGGAAAAATTATCAACGCGTTTCGAGAGCTTTATGGAAGAGCTGACCAATGTGCTGCAACGGCGGATAGCCGAGTAGACCAATAGACTGGGATAAGAGGATAATATGGCGCGTCGTGCCAAACGTCGATTGATGAATGAGATCAATGTGGTGCCCTACATTGATGTAATGTTGGTGCTGCTGATTATTTTTATGATTACAGCACCAATGATTAATCCCGGACAAATTGAATTGCCACAAATAGGCCAGTCTTTGGCAGCGCCTGCGACACCGCCACTTGAAGTGATCATCCAGGCGGATAGCAGTCTAATCTTGAAGGATCAGGCCAAAACGGGCGCTGAGCAAGCGGTGGATCAATTTCAATTGATTGAAGCGATTAAGCAAAAACAAGCTCAAAATGCTGAACAGCCGGTTGTCATTGCCGCTGACAAAAACGTACGCTATGAAGAAGTTATGAAGGTGATGGACATTCTGCAACAGTATCAAGTGCAGAAGGTCGGTTTGCTTGCTCAACCTAAGTGATTAATTAGTAATGAGTGCCGTCAACGCATTACGCAACGCGCCAACAACTGAGCCGGGATTATTACGTGCGGGCGTCTTGGCATTGCTGGTGCATATTGCTTTTATTGCTTTAATGGTTTTCGGTTTAAATTGGAAAGCGCAGGAGCCAGAAGGCATGGTGGTGGAGTTGTGGCAGGATTTGTCGCAGCCAATCCAAGCGCAACAAGTGCCGGAGCCACCGCCGCCTCCGCCTCCGCCCGAGCAGCAACCCGATCCGGTAAAAGAGCCGGTCAAGCAAGAGCCTGCACCTGAGCCCATTAGAGTGGCGCCGCCACCACCTAAAAAGCCGGATATTCCGCTCAAGCAGGAAACGCAAAAGCCTGAGCCGGTCAAGGAAATAAAACCTGACCCGGAAGACCTGAAGAAAAAAGAGCAAGAAAGAATAGAAGCAGAGAAGCAAGCAAAAGAAAAGGCTGAAGCAGAACGCATACAACGTGAAAAAGAAGCGCAGCGCAAGCGCGAACAAGAAGCACAGGCGCAGCGTGAAGCACAGCAGGCAGCAGCACGTGCGCGCGTGATGAGCGAAGTGGCGAAATATAAAGCGATGATTTTGGCTAAAATTAAAAGTAGAATTGTTATGCCGCCGGATTTGCCCGGTAATCCTGTCACGGAGTTTAATGTTACATTACTACCGGGTGGTGATATTTTAGACGTCAAATTGCGTAGAAGTAGTGGATATGGGGTTTTTGATAGCGCTGTTGAACGTGCTATTCATTTATCAAGACCGCTGCCATTGCCGCCTGATCCGGCATTATTTAATGAATTTAGAAATTTGAATGTTACCGTGCATTATCTGGAATGATTGCTATAATCTGTCCAATATTTTCTGATTCCTGAACCTTTTATCATTCTATAAATACTCTTATGCCAATTCAATCTCGCCAATTTTTTCGCAGTGCATGGATTCTAGTTGTCTGGTTAATTAGCGCCCCGTTACAAGCCGGGCTTGATATCGAAATTTTTGGTGGAGGCACAACACGTATCCCAATTGCAATTGTGCCTTTTGCAGATGAACACCAGCTCGAGCAAAGCGTGACAGCCGTTGTGGGGACCGATCTGGAGCGTAGCGGTTTGTTTCGGTTGGTCGATCCGGAAGACTTAAGGCCTTACGCGCCGGTAGAGATTGTCTATTCTGATTGGACAGATCGGGGCGCGAGTGCATTGGTTATTGGGCGGACTATCTTGATGCCGGGTGGATTGGTAGAAATACAATTTCGCTTGATGGATGTGGCAAGGAAAGAACAATTAACCGCCTTGGCGGCGACTGTGCCCATGACACAGTTACGGGCTACAGCGCATCGTATCGCAGATATTATTTATGAAGCATTAACGGGTGATGTCGGTGTTTTCAGTACACGCATTGCCTATGTATTGAAACAAGGCGATAGGTATGCCCTGCAGGTGGCTGATGCAGATGGGCACAATGCGCAGTCAATAATAGAATACACGGAGCCAATAATTTCACCGGCTTGGTCGCCCGATGGCAATCAACTGGCTTATGTTTCTTTTGAGAATAAAAAACCGGTTGTTTATATCCAGACATTGGGAACGCGCGAGCGCAAAGAAGTCGCCAATTTCAGTGGCAGTAATAGTGCGCCGGCCTGGTCGCCGGATGGCAAAAGACTGGCGGTTGTCTTGACTGTACAGGGTGGTTCGCAGATTTATCTGATCAATGCGGATGGCAGCGGTATGCAGCGTTTGAGTAGAAGCTCTGGGATTGATACCGAGCCCAGTTTTTCGCCTGATGGCCGTTCAATAATTTTTACTTCTGATCGCGGCGGCAGTCCGCAAATATATCGTATGTCGGTCACTGAAACAGAAAACAGTATGGCTGAGCGTCTTACTTTTGAGGGAAACTATAATGTCAGTCCAGATTTTAGTGAGGACGGCAGGAGTTTTACCTTTATTAATCGCAATAATGGTCGGTTCAATGTGGCGGTACAGGATTTTGGCTCACGCCAGATGCAGATTTTGACCAATTCCCAGTTCGATGAATCCCCCAGTTTTGCCCCCAACGGTAAAATGATCCTGTATGCCACAGAAATCGGGGGGCGTGGTATATTATCGGCTGTTTCAAGAGATGGACAAACGCGACAGCATTTATCGATTCAGGCGGGTGATATCAGAGAACCTGCTTGGGGACCACTAGCAAAATAAGCATGAGGGCGCTTCTAAAAATTCAGAGTTGTTGATTTCAATATTTTTACTTGATCTAAAAGGAGTAGCACATGAAAAAATTATTGGGTGTTTTGATGATTGGTCTATTGACAGCTTGTGCCAGTACAACAGAGCAATCAGCTGATGTGGAAGACCGGGCTATTGGTGCAAATGGTGGGGCGGGAGATGCTAGCGCATTGGACTCAGGCAGCCCAGATTTTCACCCCTTGCAAGACCCCAATAGTATTTTGTCTCAACGCAGTGTGTACTATGATTATGATAGCTATAGCGTAAAAAATGAATACAGAGAATTGGTCATGTCGCATGCACGTTACTTACGTGACAATGCCAATTCCAAAGTGTTATTGCAAGGCAACACCGATGATCGTGGCAGTCGTGAATATAATCTTGCACTGGGACAGCGTCGCGCAGACGGCGTTAAAAGTATGATGACTTTGTCCGGTGCCCGGGACGCGCAAGTTGAATCAGTTAGTTTGGGTGAGGAGAAACCTAGCGCTGTTGGGCATGATGAATCATCCTGGAGCCAGAATCGTCGCACAGATATTATCTATCGGGGTGAGTAAATATGCTAATACGCGCTTTTTTCTTATTGTTAATAATGGGCTGTAATGTTAGCTATGCTGGGTTGTTTGGTGACAATAAAGCACGTGAGCAGATCAGTGCTTTGAGTAGCCAGGTTGAGGAGATGGAAGCGCGTATTGCCAAAATGGAAGAAGCACTTAAAAGCCAGGCATTGCTGGGGCTATATTCGCAAGTTGAAACCATGGGCATGGAGCTGGGAAGGATGCGTGGACAACTGGAGATGCTGAGTAACGATAGTACGATATTGCAAAAACGACAGAGGGATTTTTACATTGATCTGGATAGTCGACTACGGCAGATTGAGCAACCCGGCGTCGCCGTATTGCCTGCGCTGCCTGCTGATGCGCCTGTGGGTTTATCCAGTCAGGCCGAGTCAATACCAGAATCGACAACAATACCGACACCATTGCCAGAAACGATAGCTGCGATACCTGAATCAGGCTATGCACCAGAGTCGGTGTCACAACCTGTTGAGTCATCTTCGGCGTCATCACCTATTAAAGAATTGGTGCCAGCTAACTCTGAAGAAAGCAGTGCTTATGATGCAGCGTATAACTTGTTTATCAATAGTAATTATGCGCAAGCAATTACACAATTTGAAAATTTTCTGCAGAATTATCCTAGATCCAGCCTTGCGCCGGGCGCTGCCTACTGGGTAGGCAATGCGCATTATGCAACGCGTGATTTCCAAGACGCGATTAATGCACAGGAAAGATTGTTGAGCCTCTACCCTGATAGTTCCAAGGCACCGGATGCACTGTTAAATATTGCCAGCAGCCAGCAGGAAATGGCCGATAGTAGCGCGGCCAAACAAACGCTGGAAGATTTGGTCGCCAGATATCCATTCAGTGACGCAGCGGAAAGGGCCAAGAAACGCTTGGCCGATCTTTAAGTGAGTACTCCATCAATTTGATATTTGCGAATACAGCGTTCACAAGATGTTTCGTCACAAGGCGCAGTACGCAGACAATGGTTATTCCCTTGGCAAGTGCTGCAACGCGGTGACGGGACATCTTGTGATCGCCCTGCGGGTTAGCTTTTCAAAGTCACTGGCTGTGTTGGGTCTCTTGGCAAGGGAAAGGCCATTGCCTGCAAGACCTGCCTTGCCAGTAACACTGAAAAGCTAACTGTATCCGTAAATGTCAAGTTGATGGAGTACTTAGTGTCTGAAACAACAACCTTACGTGTCAGTGAGGTTTTCTTTTCCTTGCAAGGTGAAAGCAGCCGGGTTGGCCTGCCAACTGTTTTTATACGCTTGACGGGTTGTCCCCTGCGTTGCGGATATTGCGATACAGCCTATGCGTTTACTGGCGGAGAAAATATGTCAATTGCGGGAATCCTGCAACAGGTATCCAGCTATGGTACGCGCTATGTTACGGTAACCGGCGGTGAACCGTTGGCCCAGAAAGCCTGTTTGACATTGCTGACTATGCTATGTGATGCGAAATATTCTGTGTCGCTCGAAACCAGTGGCGCATTGGATATTTCCGATGTCGATGCACGGGTCAATAAAGTGATGGATATAAAAACACCAGGGTCAGGCGAAGCGGATAAAAACAACTGGCCCAACCTTGAGCATCTGACACAGCGCGATGAACTCAAGTTTGTGCTGTGTGATGAAGCCGATTATCAATGGGCTTGTCAAGTCATCAAAGAACGCCATATAGACCAAGTCTGCCCTATCTTATTTTCCCCTGTGCAGGGAACCCTAAACCCAACAAACTTGGCAAACTGGATATTGCGTGACAAACTGCCGGTAAGAATGCAAATTCAATTGCATAAACTATTATGGGGTGATGGGCCGGGGCGATAGCGTATCATTCTGTTTTTTCTTTTTTTTGTAACCAAATGAAAAAAGCAGTTGTATTGTTATCAGGTGGACTGGATTCTGCAACAGCACTTGCCATAGCAAGGGACAAACAATTTGAATGCTATGCCTTGAGTGTTGATTACGGTCAACGGCATGAATCAGAACTCGTTGCTGCAAAAAATGTTGCGCAGGCTTTGGGTGCATATGAGCACAAAGTCATCAGAATTGACCTGGCAACATTTGGCGGGTCAGCACTCACGGATCAATCCATAGAAATTCCAACCGCAGGAAACAATACGGATATTCCAGTCACCTACGTGCCTGCACGCAATACCATCATGCTGTCACTGGCCCTGGCGTGGGCTGAGACACTCAACAGTCAGGATATTTTTGTCGGCGTCAATGCAGTCGATTATTCCGGCTACCCGGATTGCCGCCCGGAATATATTCAAGCATTTGAGAATATGGCGAATCTGGCAACTAAAACCGCCATCGAAGGCAACAAACTAACCATCCATGCGCCACTCATCAATTTATCCAAGAAAGAAATTATTCAGACAGGGCTTGCGTTGGGTGTTGATTATGGGCTGACTGTTTCCTGCTATCAGGCCGATGAGCTTGGGCGTGCCTGTGGTGTTTGTGATTCTTGCCAGATTCGGCGGGCGGGGTTTGAAGGGGTGGACGTGTTGGATATGACGCGTTATAAAGATTGAAGCTGTAAAGATGAAAATTATAATAAACTCTTCTTTTAGACAATTCTTTATAGCAATTGGTTTGTTTAGTATGATCAATGAAAAAGCCTAATGTTATTTCAAATAGAGCTGTATTTTTGTCTTGTTCCAACTTTAGACGATAAGGAATGTATCCATGCAAAAGATTGTTATCAAACACTTAACGGGCTCCAAAGCCAATCAAGCAGAAAATTTTGAAGTACCCATAGATGCAATTTCCTTTGGATGAGACTCAAGTAACCAAGTTGCCTATGATCCTGAAAAAGATGATTTGGTTAGTCGAACACACTTCGTTGCGAGAAACGAAGCGGTTAAAACGGGCGGGCTGGTTCATGTCGCTTATCCGGCATCGGTTTTCACTGCGAACCTGCAAGACCTGCCATGCCAGTAACGCTGAAAAGCTAACTGAACCCGTAAATATCAAATTGAAAGAGTACTAGCATCATGACAACGTCCCGCCCTGAAATCTTTATTAGTGCAACTACCAGCGATCTGGGGAGTTGCCGTCAGCTGATCAAGGAAGCGTTACTCACGCTGAAATATGCGCCCGTTGAGCAAACCAACTTCCCGCCGGATGCCGGGCGGGTGCATGAGAAATTGCGCAAGCAAATTGCTTCCTGCCATGCCGTGATTCACGTGGTAGGTGAAGTCTATGGCATGGAACCGTTACAGTGCCCAGCCAATGAGCCGCGTCGTAGTTTTACCCAAATGGAATACGATATTGCGCGAGAGCTGGGCAAACCGGTTTATGTGTTTGTCTGTGGTGAAGGGTTTCCTTACGATGAACACGAACTGGAAGATGATGAACGCCAGGCATTGCAACAAGCGTATCGCAATCAGTTGCTGGCCACGGATCATGAGTACACGTTGGTTTCTTCGCGTGAAGAACTGGAGCGCCGCATCCTTGCGCTGCAGCTACAGATTGAACAACTTAAAAAACAATTGCGCCGCTTCAGTGCCCGGCTTAAATACGGTCTGGCAGCAGGGGTATTGCTATTGGGCAGCGGCATGATCTGGCTTGGCCAGCAAAGTAGCGAAATTCATCAACAAACCATTGATAATAACAAGCAGACTAACCAGTTAGGGCGTGAATTAACCAGCGCATTGGCGATAACCTCACGCAACTGCAGTCGCAACTGGCCGCACTCCAGCTTACCGATGCGCAAATTTTTAAACGTGCGATGGCAAGCACCGCCGAGCAAGCAGGTATCTCCGCAGGTGAACTGGAATCAATCATCTATTTGTTTGTGACAGCGGTACGGTCGAACCCCGGCGCGGACTTCATGGACCGCGCTTTGGTCGATTTTGCTGAACAGAACTTTGATGCAGCCGCAGAAAATGCCGGGTATGCCGCCGATAAAGCGCATGAAAGACGTGTCGCCGCAGAAGAACTCGCAGCACGCGCAGTGGATGAAGCCAGCGCCGCCAAAGCACAGGAACGTGAAGCACGCAGCCTGCAAGGGCAATCATTTTATGCGAAAAAACATTACCCACAAGCGGTGCACGCATTTGAACAGGCATTGGCGATTACCGCACAATCTGAATACCCGCAAAACTGGGCTGATCTTCAAATTAAACTGGGTCGGGCATTGAATGACTTGGCTGTTATCTCCACTGGTGATGACATTGCGCTACACCGCCAACAGGCAATCGCCACCTATCGTGCTGCACTGGAAGTGTATACCCGCGAAGCGTTGCCGCAGGATTGGGCGACGACGCAGAACAATCTGGCGAATGCCCTGGGAAATCAGGCCATGGCAGTGGAGGGTGAAGAACGGGCACAGTTGCTGGGGGAGGCGGTAGTTGCCTATCGAGCTGCACTGGAAGTGTATACCCGCGAAGCGTTGCCGCAGAATTGGGCGGTGACGCAGTACAATCTGGCTGATGCTTTGCGTGACCAAGCGGAGGCTGAAGAAGGTAGCGAGCATATCCAGTTATTGACCATGGCTTTAGCTGCCAAAAAAGCCGCGTTGGAAATTATCACGACTGAATTTTATCCTGAATACCATATAAAAGGCGTTGCTTGGATCAATGAAGTTGAGTCCAAGATCGAACAACTGGAAAATCCTATCTCGGAATAATTGCGTGCCACATGTACCCGGTGATTGGCCGGGATGTTTGTTTGTCACCCCAGTTCTGATTCTTTCACTTCATAGATTTCCAGCCAGTCAGCGGTTTCTTTAGTAGTGATAGCCGCGATCTCGTTCAAGTTAGTGGCAACTTGACTGGAGGTCAATATTGCGTTCGATTCCATTTTTTTTTGCTTAAAATCTAGAGCAGCATACATCGTCTTTGAACGTTGCGCTGAGATGTCAAACTCTGCATGGTTGCGAATTGCGAAAGCTGTTGTGGCAAGAATAGGCAAGATCGCGGCACCGAGGGACAGAACATATGAAAAGAAAACTGAAATGGTATCAGGCGCAATTCTAAATACTATAAATGATCCAGTGAATATGAACTTCAGGGTAACGATTACCACAGTGGCTTTAAATAGCCAGAAACTGACTTTACTTAGTTCTTTTCCCAGGACATGCATGGTTATTGCATTATCTTTATGGTAGTTGATTTGTCCATTGAGCCAAGTATCTATCACAAACGTATTGACCTTGCTGATATATAGTGGATCCAGGTGGCATGTATTAAAACCAGCCCAACGATTGATGGTCTCAGTGTAGATATATAACCAGCTACGCTCGATAGTGCTGTGTCCGATCATGTTACGGTCATGAAATTCCAGAGTATTGTGAGAATTTGCTATGGAATAAGGCCTGCCCACTAATGACAGATAGCATGTGGTTCTCAGAAATTCGGCTAGGAAGCGATATTCCAGCCAGCGCTCATGGTATTTATTCTTAATATTATCTCGCCAGTAAAGCCTATAAATTGCGAACAGCAGAGCAAGTTCGAATAGTACTAATACTAGTATAAGCACAGTTGCATGATCTTTTTTAAAGGCCAGTGCGCACGCTGCAATGATTAAAGCAGCCGCACCCAGCAAGTAAATTAGCACGTAAGTACTGCGATGGATGTGTGAATAGTAGTTGGCTAGCCGATCGGCACGCAGATAAGCAGCAAAATACCGATTCAGACTTGGCATGGGTTGTTTAGCACTAAAGTTTTTTTTCTTTTCTGTTGTTGCAGCTTGCGTTTCTATTTCTGGAAAGTAAAGCGAAGATGCGGCTTCTTTTTTTTGGGGTGTTGCAATCATATTTTTTAAGGTAGTAAATACCTTGGCCAGTTCGCTTTCGTATTCTTTTTTTAGTTCAATTGGTCCCGCATTATCAAAATCAACATTGTTTGTTTCTGGCGTAAACTCAAGATTCTCACCACCTTTATAACGGATAAAACGAGCTAATATTTTTTGTTTGGGTGTTTCGCCTTGATCTGTTTTAGAGTGATCAAGAATATCTGAAAACATTAATATGCGTCGTAATTCTAGGCGTAACGCATGTGGTGTGAATATCTCAGTACGATTATTCCAATTTCGATCGGTATAATGAAACCTGCGCGTAGTATCAAGTGTAGATATATGAATTACAGGAATGCCTTTTTTTCTGGCGGCATTAACTGCCGCTGCTGTGCCTTGGTTTTTACTATTGTCACCATTGTAAATCGCGATCAAGAGGTCACTATGCGCAACCAATACTCGGCTGCAGTCGTTATAAGCCTGGGTACGTTGACCTGGGTCGCCATCCAGTTCAATAATCTGGGCTATTTGACTGTCATTTCCTACACGATTCAGGATGTCGTTAAACTCGGCTTTTGATTCAGCATTAAAGTCATTTTCATATTCTTTTTTCAAGAAAGGTAAGATATAAGCTAGTTCATAGTCACAACAGACTTCTTGTTCCCTGCCGGATGGAAATAGTTCGGGTTTAATGCAAAGCCTGTCAGCACCTTCAGCCAGTGAAGAAATGATACGAATAATTGGTTTGGTTTCGGTATTCCCGGTATAAAGAGTGGCAACGATTTCTTCATCTTCTGATATTAATTGCTTTATCACGTCATCAATTGCTTGATAGGTTGCACAGATACTTTTGCTTAATTGTTTCAGTTGCGCCACAGGGAGCAATCTATGTCCGGTTATGCCAATTCGTAATGTCAAGGGGGGTAGAGGGTTGTCCACCATCTCATGATAAATTGATGGATCGTACATGTTTGGTGAGTTATTTTTTTTCATGAGTTTTTGCCTCCGATTCAATCCATTGTAGCAATTTTGGTATATTATGCACTGAATCAAGATCTTTCTGGCGTTCACTTTCTGGTAGTTGTTCCCATGCGATTAAACTGGGTGATTTGCGTGCTTCAATATCTTTGGAGCCTTGCGTATATTGCCAGCCGTCCAATAGTTTTTCTGCCATCCAACGTTCATGCTCCATACGCGCAAGGTGTTCAAGCATATTTTTGTCGTTGATAGCCTGTTCAAGTTGTTGAACCGTGCAATGCCGTTTACCGGTTATGACGCGGCATTTTATTTGTAAGTGATCGGCCTGGTTGCGATTGGCGTCTTTCAATGTTTCGGGTAATTTTGCCCAGTCGACTAACGATTTATTGTTGGCGAACGAATCTCCCGCTGCTTTTTGTGATGCAGCATAATGATTGTGGATGGTAATGGCCAGTTGATCTTGTGTGGCATTGAAAATGTTGTCAAAATCAAGAATTGCGCTGGTTGGATAAACAAACTTAAATTGCGTGTGCACTGTAAAAACAGCCTCGATACGCTTTGCCAGCACACCATCTGAGAACTGGCTCACGATGATCGGGCAATCCATCTTCAGCCGTTCCAGTGCTTTAGACCAAATCAGTGTTGATCCGGTATTGGTGGCACACACATAAATCATGTTTGGCTTGAAGCGGTTGATCAGTTGTTGTGTTGTTTGTGTATTCAAAAAACTCAACTCAATGTCTTGCGCCTGGATTCGAATGATCTCTGACAAAACTGGCCAGTGCTTGTTAAATGCTGCAAGCTGTTCAACCGCTTGCGGCCCTGCCAGGGTGATACTGATTGGGCAAGACGTGCCGTAATGTCCCAGCTTGGCTAATCGTAAAATCAAGTTTTCCACAAATTCATTGTTGCCTAACAACAAAATTCTGATTTCGCCAATCGCTGCAATCTCGGTAATTAATACACTGTCCGGCCCATGTTGAGTCAATAACCAACGTGCCGCCATTTGGCGCATATTGATCACACGCGCTGAAAAATTGGCATAATCTTTTGAGAAAACGGCGTCATCATAAAGTACGGCTGCCAGTTCATGACTTTGCACATGCGCGATGCTTTTTAACAGCGGCGTACCTGGATTATCCAGCTTCAGTTGATAAATCTGGACAATGATTTCGGTATTGAAGGCATCATCTTCCGTGAACGCCAGCAGGTATTTGGCCTGCACAATATTCACTTGAATCAGATTACTCATGTCCCTGGGGTTACCAGTTAATACAGTGATGCCATGATTAGCGGCCCAACCCAGGTGGGTATTGAAGGGATCGGGTTCTATCACCACCGTGGGCATGCCATTGGCCGCCAGCGCCTGGACGACAGACCGGCCATGCTCACCCAGGCCGCAGACTACGGTATGGTTTTGCAATCTGCGCACACGTTGCAATAGCAAGCGGTTGTGCAGCATCAGCATAATGGTTCTGAATGCAGCATAACTCAACAGCAATGGCGCCAGCCAACGCGCGACATCCAACTGCCAGGGAATATCCCCGGTAGGCGTAAAACTAAAGGTAAACAAACCCAACGCCATATACAGCAGATCAGACCACGAAACGTTTTGCTCCTGGCCCGCAAAATAATCCGCATAGCCAACAGACCCCAGCCCAATTGTCAGCAATACACTGATACCAATGCCCCACCATTCACGGTGGGAAAAAATAGATAAGGTGGTGTGTTGGGGTGTTGTTAACATGGGTTCCGTGTGAAATTGGGTTATTGTTACTGACGTTGTTGTAAGTCCTTAATCACTCAGGCATCGCGTGCTGCCAGGATATTGCGCCGCTGCATAGCCAACGTGATATTCAGCGCTTTGGTCAAATAAGCCGTGTCATCTGAGATTTCACTCAGCTCCGAATAGCTAATGATTAAATTCCGCTGTCAACTTTTTGGTTCCGGCTCGTCCGGTTTAGGAATTATGGTTATTTTTATGCTTACGGGGATGATATTAATATACTGTTAAGTTAATTGCACTTATGTTGATAATAATGGCAATTTTCAGCGTAAGAGAAATTTTCAATGTAAATGAGTGAGTAATGCCACAGTGTTCGTTGGAAAATGCTTGCTAAATCAAATAATGGATAGTACGGTTCACGTCAATAAAAATGACGCGTTATAAGCGTTTCTCAATAAAAATATTTCAAATATCATCATAAGCTTGTATGCGTGATAAAAATACTGAGCGGTTTTGGCAACAGTTACTTTCTTTCATTGAAGATGGCCGGGTTATTCCAATAGTTGGCCCGGAATTATTGCTGATGGAAATTAACGGTGAGATGACACAGCTTTATTCTTATCTTGCTGAGCAATTGGCCAAAAGACTGCATATCAGTATTGAGCCTGAAGATACGTTGAACACTGTTGCCTGTCGATATCTTGCCGAAGGTGGTCAACGCGAAGACATTTATCCTGAGCTTAAACGTGCCATGCCAATGTTGTCGGAAATCAGGCTTCCAGAAGCTTTGTTCAGATTGGCTGAGATCAAGCCACTGAATTTATTTGTGACCACAAGTTTTGACCCCTTGCTTGCTCATATACTTAATCAGGTTCGTTATGGCGGCAAAGAGAATACGCAGGTCATCGAGTTTTCGCCGGGTTCCAATCACGATTTGCCGGTCGCGGCAGAAAAGTTAGATCGGGCCACAGTATTTCATTTATTTGGGAAACTGACGGCCGTGCCGGAATATGCGATCACTGATGAAGATGTGTTGGAGTTTATACATACTTTGCAGTCCCGGGCATCCCGGCCAGAGCGATTATTTGATGCCTTGATCAAGCAAAGCCTTATTATCGTGGGCTGTTCGTTTTCTGATTGGTTGAGCCGCTTTTTTGTGCGTATCGGTAAGAAGGAGCGATTAATTGTATCCGGTGGTAAAACAGATTTTTTGGTTAGCGATCAATTGCAAAATGAAAATAATCTAACTGAATTCCTGCGAAATTACAGTCAAAGAACAAAAGTATTTCCAATGACTTCAATTGCGTTTGTCAATGAATTGCACAGACGCTGGATGGCGTTGCATCCGCCAACTACGCAAATGACCAGCAAGGTACATATAGCAGATAGTGGCGCTGACAAAATGCAGGCCGGAGCAGTTTTTTTGAGTTATGCATCAGAAGATCAATCCGCTGCCAAGTTAATTCGGGATGCGCTTGAACTGACGGGAATAGATGTCTGGTTTGATAAACATTCCGGTACTTTGCGTGCTGGGGAAGATTTTGAGGCTAAGATTAAGCATAACATTGATCAATGCTCACTCTTTATTCCTATTATTTCTCAGAATACGTTGACACCGGAAAGGCGTTTTTTTCGTGTCGAATGGAATTATGCGCAAGAGGTGGCCAAACTTTTTCCTGACAATAAGCGTTTTGTCATGCCCGTTGCTATTGATGATACATCACCTGATGCACCCGCTTTACCTAAGAAATTTCGTCAACTCCACTGGGAAATATTAGAATCGGGTCAGATTCATGTGGCATTCTTAAACGAAATCAAACAGCTTTATCGTGACCATCAGAGAGCACTTGGTAGATCTGTATGAAAGAGCAGTTTGTTAATCTGTCATTTGAATCCGAACAAGCCATTGTCGATGCTGGGCATCCCTGGCCGGGTTTGGCTTCGTTCAGGGAGCAAGACGAACTTTTCTTTAAAGGCAGGGAATCAGATGTAGACAAACTGCACAACTTGGTTAACCGCGAACGCCTGACTGTTTTATTTGGTGTTTCCGGGCTAGGTAAGAGTTCATTGTTACATGCGGGTCTTTACCCACGATTACGCCAAGATAATGTATTGCCAATCACTATTCGACTGAACTTTGGAGAGACAAAGGTAAGTTTTTCTGAGCAGGTTTTCGCATGCATAGCGCAACAATTTAAGAAAAAAAATATTGAAGTTCCGCAGCATCGTGAAGATGAAACCCTATGGGAATATTTTCATCGTAAGGATTCTGAATTTTGGGATGCTCGCAACCATATAGTCACGCCATTGTTGTGTTTTGATCAATTCGAAGAAATTTTCACATTGGGTTGCAACGATCAGAAAAGAGATGACGACGTGCAACAATTTATCGTTGAGCTGGCTGATCTGGTTGAAGGGCGTTGCCCAGAGCGTGTGAAAATGCGCATAGATGCTAACCCAAATGAGTCGAAGGACTTTAATTTTAGTCGCCATCCCTATAAATTGATTTTCAGTCTGCGTGAGGATTACCTTGCCGAGCTGGAAGGATTGCGTGATTTAATCCCTTCAGTGTTGTACAACCGTATGCGGCTTTTGCCAATGAACGGGAAACAGGCTCTGGATTGGTGAACCAAACACATGGTCGTTTGATGCAACTTAGTGTTGCACAAATGATTGTGCGGTTGGTGGCAGGAAAAAAGGCTACCGAACAATACGAGTTATCAGCGTTACATATTGAACCGGCATTGTTAAGTTTGATTTGCCGTGAACTTAATGAGCAGCGTATCGCAAACCATGCTGTCCAGATTGATGCGAAGTCAGTAGACAGCAACCGTGAACAGATTCTGGTGAATTTTTATGAGAATACCCTGGATGATCAATCCCCTGTGTTACGCCGTTTCATTGAGGAAAAGCTGGTCACAGTCTCGGGTTTTCGTAACAGCGAGGCTTACGATAATGCTTTGGAAATTCCCGGTATTACGGCAACGGCGCTGGACCGATTAGTACAATGCCGGTTACTGCGGTTTGATGAGCGCGATGGTAACAAACGCGTCGAATTGATTCATGATGTTCTGACTGAAGTAGTCGGCGCACAAAGAAATAAGCGTCAGTTGCTGGAGCAAGTTAAAGATCGCCTTGAGGCACCGCAAATATTTAAGTTGTTTGTCTACGCGATTTTTGTAGGGATAACGTTTGGGATTATCGCCCAATTTGATCCATGGGGATTAAAAACTACGGCTGATGCTCAGTCTGAGTCGGTTTTTATGCAACTGATTGGCGGGCCATGGTATCAATCTGACACGCAAAAGAAAATTACCGTTGTGCTGATAGATGATCAATATCTCGAACAGACCGGAGATCATTGGCCAATGTCTTATGGACATCAGGCGCAGTTTTTAATGAATATTCTGGACTTCAACCCCAAAGCGGTGTATCTGGATATTATTTATCGACATAACCATGGTGATGAAGAATCAGAGGTAAAGCAATTGCGAGATGTTGTTATGCCGTCTTCTTCAGGTTACAGCGTAAATTCTAGCCCACAATTTTTTCTGCCCTATCTGACATTTCCTCAGACTGAATTAAGTAGTTGTGATCCTGAAGATCATCAATCTGCAGGTGAATTTATAGATAAGGGCTCTGTTATTCAAGCGATGCAGGTGTCCGGTAAGGGAGGAGTCTATGTTGGCTGGGAAGGTTGTGGTAGTCGATACCCTGGCTTCATTTTAGGGGATAGTAACTATAAAACGCCAGCATTTGCACTCTTTCAGCATCTTTGCGAACAGCCTGATTTTCTCTTGGGTTCCGACAGCTGTAAGGATATTCGAGTGGGTGATTTACATCAATTTAAAGAACCTATGGCGGTGCAGTGGGGTGTAAGTGTTACTGCAACGCATCAAAGGTTATTAAGCAAAACAGTTGAAGATGATGGTGATGAGCATGACGGTGTTAACTGCTCATTGGTTGGGCAGGAAATCTCTTTCTTAGACAGGTTGAATCACTTTGGTGGTCAAGCCATAAAAATGCTTAGCCAGTCATTCGATGCGGGCAATGAGCGTGGCGAACTGGAGCCATGTACTTACATAGATACGTTGCATGCCACTTGGTTTAACAGTGATCGTGAGCCTGAGTTGGATGAGATCTTTGAGGAAATGATTAAAGATAGAGTGATTCTTGTTGGCGCACAACTTGATGGTATTCATGATGATGTTGTAAATCCTGTGAATGGAACAGTGCCAGGCGTCTACTTGTTTGCTATGGCTTTGGATAATTATCTGGAATTTGGTGCTGATTACTATAGACCAATGAGCAGAATAACGGCCATTCTGCTGGAGATGGTTACATTGTCAGTTATGATTTTTCTAATTGGTTTGGCTTGGCAGTATGCTCAACTGAAATTTACCGCCATGAAGTCGAACGATTTATCTTTACGTGTGATTGTTAAGAAATTTTTTATTGTATTTATTATTAAGATAATTATACCGGTTACATTAAGTCTTTTATTGGTGTGGGTCATGTGGAGTTATCGGTATGTACCGATAAATTGGATAGCCATATCTGTATTATCTTTTGTAGCAGTTCCCATAAGTCTTTATGACATCGTAACAAAAGATAAAGGCTTAGATTCTGTTCTTAAAAAATCATCGGGTGATTAACTGCTATTTTATTACTTGGAATAAGAAGGGGAGAAGAATGAAATATTTGTTGTTTATACTAGTTTGTTTGAGTGCTTTTTTGGTGTTTTCTTCTGTTGCGCAGGCGGAGCAACGTAAAGTAGTTGACGCATATTCTGAGAGTCTGGAGGTTTACTCAGAAACTGGAGATAAGCTTGATAATGAGACTGTAACAAAGGCGGAAGTTAAAGGTAGGCTTGTATTAGATACAGCTAGAAACGGGCATCTTGTAAAAGTGGCTATCGGAGAGAAAGAGGTTTGGCTTCGATCCAGGCAATTAAAATTTGAAACGCCAGAGGCTGCGCCATGTCCGGAGTCTGGTGTGACAGTGGCCATGGATCGAACGGCACCTGCGACAAGTGGCATAGGATGTAACCGATGAGCAATAAGCGCGCAAAATCTAAGATACTGGGGTTGCTCATTATTTTCGGCATTTTTCTGCTACAAGGCTGTGAATCAATTTCGCCTAAATCCAGTTTTCCAAATGAAGGAATTTTGCTTGATCATGCTAATCTCAAAGCAAAAGGTGATGGGGCATGGTTTGATGCAGCAAATCTGGGCCGTGAAGCGTTGATGCTGCAGTATGACGGTGAAATAAGTCCAAGTATCGCTTTTTATCTGGAGCGTGAGTTACATATTCATGATGATAAAGAATTGTCGGCCTATTTAATGAGAATTATAGATCGATTGCTAGAAGGCTGGGAAGGTATAAAACCGGATATTACTGTTGTGATTGAATCAGATGAGTTTCTGGATGCATATATTAGTGAATATAATCAAATGCATATTTCAACAGCAGTGTTTAGAATTCTTGAAAATGAAGATCAATTGGCATCATTGTTGGCGCATGAATTAAGCCATGTTTTGTTAAATCATAATCATAAAAAGAGTATGGTTAGATCGACATTATCTGCGCTTGAATTTGGGGAGCTGCTGGCAGCGGATGTGGGTTCTTTTGCAGGCCAGATACAAGAAAATTCTGATGTCCAAAGAGGTTCGGAATATGCTGCGTTGGGGTTTGCTTCATTGGGATTTGTATGGGCTGATCTCTTTGCGCCAAATTGGTCAAGAAGTAATGAATTGGACGCTGATAGATTGGGAATGGATTTGGTGATGCGTGCTAATTATAGGCTATGTCGCAATTAATTGTTGAATTGAGCGTCCAATGTGTATCAGTATTTAAAATGAGGGGCACACACCATGAAAACAATGGACTTCAAAGTTTGGATGAAATCAATTGATCGCATGAGTCGTAGCCAGAGAGACAAGCTTCGAGAACAATTAGAAGGAAAAGTAGGCGCAGATACAGTTGTTACTTTGATTGAACAAAGCTTGAATGGCGAGCCTGCTTGTCCATATTGTATGAGCGCGAAATTGTATCGCTGGGGTAAAGTTTGCGAGTTACAACGTTATCGTTGTCGTCAATGCAATCGCACGTTTAACGCACTAACCAATACGCCATTGGCACGGTTACGCCACAAAGATAAATGGCTTAATTATGAGCAAACCATGATTCAAGGATTAAGTTTACGCAAATCCGCGAATAGCTGCGGGATAGCCAAGAACACTAGCTTTAAGTGGCGGCATCGTTTTTTGCGAATGCCGGAAATACAACAATCTAACCAAATGAGTGGCATTGTCGAAGCAGACGAAACATATTTCCTGGAATCCTTTAAGGGACAACGTCATTTACCCAGACCCTCGCGCAAACGAGGTGGTAAAGCTGCTAATTGTATACTGCACGGTACAAGTGCAGAACAAATCGGGTCAGTGCTTACACCCTTGTTAAATATGGATGTCATTCTATGCACTGATGGGATGCCTGCTTACAAACAGATTGCCAAGCATGCAAGAATCGTTCATCGCCCGGTTAATATTTCCGCAGGTCAGCGAGTTATAAACAATATTTATCATATTCAGAACGTCAATGCCTATGATAGTCGACTCAAACAATGGATAGCGAAGTTTCACGGTGTGGCGACACGCTATCTCGGAAGTTATCTGGGATGGCATCGAATGATTGATCGTCTCGGTCGAAACATTACACCAACTTTCTGTTCTTTATCAGCTCTTGGGAAAACAAGGCAATTTCAACAATTAATTGCGACATAGCCAAATCTTTCATGCCTTTGAGTTTTGACGCGAGGCGGTCCCGGCGACTGGTAAACCTCATTGCGCATCGCTACGAAAGCGGCAGTTTGATTATCACTTCCAATCAGCCTTACAGGCCAATGGGATCAAATCTTCCCCGATTCCATAATGACTGTTGCCGCCATTGACCGCGTTATCCATCATACCCACATCTTAGAAATCGAAGGAGAAAGTTATCGGAGAAAACAACATTTGAAAAAATAATTCTCGGTCATTCAACCGGACAACCTAATTGACGTCAAACCGGACAAGATAGTTGACGCGAGACAAAGGAGCGAAAACGAGAGGATAATAGCCCAATATCACCTTGAATTGAGGAAAAACCTAATTTTCAGATAGAAAAACTTCAAAAATCGAGTGAAATCGTTTTCCAGAGTAAATTGCTTCGCTTTTCTCAAGTATTTTTAGAGGTGCCCGTTATTGATTTTGTGTCATAGCAACTCACTGATATTACAGTTTCATTAATATTGGCATATATATTGCTTTAGTAATATTGTTGTGAGGCTCTGAACTAAATTAAATGCTTATGAATGATATGTAATTTCGTTTGCTTAATAATTTTGCTGTAAGTTTGTGAAATATATGGGCTAAAACTAAATAGATGGCAAAAAGCAAAAATATGGACCGTGATTATAGCCACAAAAGATTTGATGACATTGAGATCCGCAGCAAATTGGAGCTGCTAGCCGAGCTGCAAGTTCATCAAGTAGAGTTGGAGAAACAAAACCGTGAACTCAGGGATGCGCAACAGCAACTGGAAGAAACACGTGACCGCTATGCCGATCTCTATGATTATGCCCCTGTGGGTTATCTTACTTTGGATGAAGTCGGGGATATCCAGGCAATCAATCTAACAGGGTGCGCTATGCTGGGTGTGGAACGTGTATTCATAGTGGGCAAACCCTTTGCAACTCATATTGTCAAAGACGACTACCAAGTGTTTTTTAGCGCGTTGCAGCAAACTTTCAACTCATTCAGCAACACTGTTGTGGAACTGAGAATTATCAATCCCTTCGGTGATACGAAGTATGTCCGCCTGGAAAGCATCTTCGTGAAAGATACCAACACTTGCCGCATGGTAATGACCGACATTGACCAGCTCAAAGAAACGATGCGCTGCAATCAAGAATTGTTGCATGGAAACCGGCGACTGATGCAAAATCTTTTCGAGATTCAGGAAAAAGGACAACGTCTTCTTGCACGCGAATTGCATGATGAATTTGGCCAATGGCTTACCGCCATTCATGCGGAGACTGAGACAATTCTCAACTACGCTGACAAGGATTCTAACATCCACTCTAGTTCTCAAGCCATTAGCGAATGTGTCCGAGAAATGCACTCAGTAGTGCATAACATGCTGCATCAATTGCGCCCTGCGCTATTGGATACACTGGGGTTGGTAGATGCTTTACTAGAATTTAAGAAACAATGGTGTACACACCATACTGATATCAGCCTTGAATTCAAATTGGAAGGCGAGCTAGGAAAGCTGGGTGAGAATTTAGATATCACCATATACCGTCTTATTCAGGAAGCCCTCAATAATATCTGCAGCCATGCATATGCCACACAGGTTGTTGTGAGCTTGCGCTGCAACACAGATGTGGCTTCCACGGACAAATGTCTGTTACTAAGTGTGGAAGACAACGGTAAAGGCTACGATACCGAGCAAGCATCCAGTGGGTTTGGGCTGCTGGGAATGCGTGAACGGACAATCGCGGCAGGCGGTAAGTTTACTATATGTAGTGTGCCAAATGAGGGTACACATATTCACGTCAAATTACCGCTTGACTGTTCATACAAAAAGAGAAGAACTGATGACTACTGACATTATAAAAGGGACAATCACAGTGATGTTGGTGGATGATCACCCTGTGGTACGTAATGGCTATTGCCGCTTGCTCGAAAGCACGGCGGATATTCGTGTAATAGCGGAAGCTGACGATGGCGAAACAGGTTGCCTTCTGTACCAGGAGCATAAACCTGATGTGGTGATTCTTGATCTCAACATGGCAGGCGGCATAGACGGCTTTGAAACCATTCGTCGTATCAGGGCGAAGAACCCTAATGCGCGCATTTTGATATTCAGCATGCACAATCATGAAACCATGGTTCAGCGTGCACTCAAGACTGGCGCAACAGGTTACATAACCAAGCAATGTGGTATGAATCAAATGATCCAGGCGATACGTCTGGTAAAGCAGGGGAAAGTATATATCGATCCTGATCTGGCTCCAAAAATGGCTGCCAACTTGACGCTTAAAGATGCCAGTGAAGATCCTTTAAATAGGCTTACCGAACGAGAATTTCAGATATTCAAATTGATAGCAGAGGGAAATTCATGCGCACAAATTGCAGAAATAATTTCTATCAGTCCTAAAACAGTCGGTGTCCATCAAGCTAATATTATGAGGAAGTTAAAATTGCAGAACATTGCCCAGCTCGTTCGCCTGGCTATCAACTGCAATGTCACTCAAGCATAGTGCTTTTCGTAGCATTTTAATGCTGAGCTGCTTTGAATAGAGCTTTGGGTACAAACTGTCCTTTCGGTAATTTTTCTAACAAGCAATAACCATAAAGGCTGCAGGCATAAATTATGCGTGCTGGTGTAATCTTTAGGGCGCTTCTAAAAATTCAGAGTCCGCCCAAATGCAAGGCGTGGAAAAAATTTTACAGCGCAGCATATGGTTTATATGTAAGCAAGGAATTTTTTCTGCAACACAGCAGTTGGGATGAAATCTGGGTTTTTAGAGGTGCCCTTCAAGTGGTTATTTAGCTTCTACAAAGCCTCCGTTCTATAAATTCATTGATTCTCGCTTCAACCCATGGGTTTTTCTAAGGAATTTCTTTATACCAATATAAAGGTTTTGCTTATTCCATTACAGCGCATGATATACCACAATCTAGACTAGAAAAAATCAGCTGATAGTTGGAGTCTCGCGTAAGAAATTATATGGAAGATGAGCATATCAAATATCTTTCAACTCAGAACGTCAGTTCAATAACTCCACACTTTTTTGGTATATAGAACTTAAAGTAATAGTGATTTCTATTACAGAACTTTTTTCAAGATACACGATGAGGAACAATGGCTTATCGCCATTTATGTTGAAGCCGGAATGATTCCCAATTCGTAAATATCAAGTTGACGTATACTGGTGGATCCACTTGGACTGAAGAACCATACGCTCAAGAGATTAACCTGAGAATTGCACCAGTTGCTGGAATTTAAACGCTGAACTGTTTTGAATTGAGCGTACTCGCGACCTGATACGCAGTTATTCCGAGGCATAGGAAGCATGTGCGTTCAATTCAAAACAGAGCAAGTTAAAAACCAGCAAGTGAAACCTTGGGTACAAACTATACTTTTGTAAAAATCACTGAAAATCAATAAGCATAATGATTATAGATAAAAATCTAACGTGCTGGTGCAATATTAAGGTTAAGGCTGCTGGGGTGCTAAATTATAGAAAAATCGGCTAAAGGAGAGAGCTAATGGCCTCTGACATGACTGGTGAACCAATCACTGTAATCCTGGTGGATGATCACCCTGTGGTGCGTGCCGGGTATCGCCGCTTGCTCGAAAGCACGACAAACATTCGTGTAGTGGCGGAAGCTGACGATGGCGAAACGGGACACCTCCTTTATTTGGAGCATAAACCTGATGTGGTGGTTCTTGATCTCAACATGGCAGGTATCGGTGGCCTTGAAACTATTCGTCGTATCAAGGCGGGGGACCCTGATGTGCGTATTCTTGTATTCAGTATGCTTAACAGTGAAGCCATGGTTCAGCACGCACTTAAGACTGGTGCGTCCGGGTACATAACAAAACAATGTGGTGCGAAGCAAATGATTCAGGCGATACGTCAGGTAAGTCAGGGGAAAAAATATATCGACCCTGAAATGGCCTCAAGCATTGCAGCCAACATGACACTTAATAGTGCTAGTGAAGACCCTTTAAGCATACTTACCGAGCGAGAGTTTCAGATATTCAAATTGATGGCGGAGGGTAATTCATGCGCGCAAATTGCAGGAATGATTTCTATCAGTCCTAAAACGGTTGGCGTCCATCATACTAATATTATGAAGAAGTTAAAATTGCAGAACATGGCCCAGCTCGTACGCTTAGCTATAAGCTGCAATGTTACCCTAGCCTGAATATCGCACTAGGAGGCTGTCCGAGAATAGAATGATCTACTGCGGAAAAGCTATTTTGGCCAGATTTCCCGATCATTTTCGCTAAACAGAACAACTATGCGCCTCAAATGATCAAAAAATCTACCTCAAAATTACTTCCCCTCGCTACGACCACTATTCTCGGACAGCCTCCTAGTACGTTAGATTCTGGTCAGTAATCATTATGCTTATTGATTTTCAGGGATCTTAGCAAAAGTACAGTTCTACTCTGTTTTGAATTGAACGCACATTCTTCCTATGCCTCAGAATAACTGCGTCTCAGGTCGCACGCTCAATTCAAAACAGTTCGGCGTTTAAATAAATAAGGTAATCCCCCGGCTAAGCCGGGGGACTCACTAGGTTTGACCGAGCGCTACGGTCAGCCTGATTCTTCTGACTCGATCAAAAGTTAGGAGAATCAAATGAAAGAGTACCAGAGTCTTTGCCATACGAAATGGGATTGCAAATATC
>JAJFJK010000049.1 GCA_021774075.1 Nitrosomonas sp.
CAGGCGTTTGTTGATGCCGGTTATACCAGGCAGCAGATTCTTGAAGTGATACTCGGCGTGAGTTTTAAAACGCTTAGTAATTATGTTAATCATATAACAGACACACCTGTAGATACAGCTTTTGCCAAAAAGGAGTGGGCATCACCTGCAAGTAAATAATATGCTCCTGTTAGTAAATGGTATTTTTTTGCCTTACAGCTTTACTGACTGGTCAACTATTATTTTTAATTGAAACCAAGTCATTTTTTACAATATGAGGAATCAAAAATGAACAATAGAACTGTAGATTTTTATTTTACCTATCTAAGTCCTTATGCTTTCCTGGCTAATGCGCGCATAGAAGAAGCATTGGAACCTCTCGGTGTAACGCTGCACTATCAACCGGTTGCACATACGGGTACAAGCGATGGGCCGGTATTTAATGAAACAAGATATGAACACATCGTTGAAGAGGATGTGCCGCGCTTTGCTAAACAATATGGGTTGGACTATGTGCCAAGACCCCCTTTAACGGAGAGTTATACAGCTAGCGCAGGATTTTTATATGCTCAGGATAAAGGCGTAGGCGAGCCATTTAACGAATTGGTTTTTAAAAGCCGATGGAGTCTGGGCAATGATATAAGCAGGCTGGATATTCTTGCCGACATAGCAGAACAAGTGGGGCTTAATCGAAATGAATTCCTAGCGGCTATTCAAGACCCCCAATACAAGGAACGCCTCTTGGCAATCAGACAGCAGGCTGTAGAAGCCGGTGTATTTGGCGCCCCTACTTTTATTTATCAAGGTAAAAGATTTTGGGGTAACGATCGAATTGAATCATTAATTCACGAAATAACCGGAGAATTCGCATAAGTTTTCTTAAACAGATTCCTGCTTCGTGTGACATTCAGCGATATCCGCATGGTTTGCATGTCGCTCGGAGCAGGACAAAACAATGAATATTTGTAGTGTTAAAAATACGTTAATCATTTAATCGGAGACTATCATGAAAAAACCAGTTTGTTTAATTACCGGTGTCGGCAGCGGTACAGGGGCTTCACTTGCGAAACGATTCGCTACGGGCGGTTATCAGGTAGCGATGTTGGCGCGAGATGGTAAGCGACTGAAATCTCTGGAGAAGGAAATAGAAGGCGCTAAAGCTTATAGCTGCGATATTTCTGACCTGAATGCGTTGCTGGAAATCGTCAAATCAGTACAAATAGAAATGGGAGCGCCTTCCGTGCTTGTACACAATGCCGTATCAGCGACTTTCAAACCCTTTCTCGAAGCTGACCCGGAAGACCTGGAGCGAAACTTCCGGGTTAATACGACCACACTGCTTTACTTAGCCAGAGCTTTAGCTCCGGCCATGATAGCAGCAGGCCATGGCGCTATCATGGTAACTGGCAATACCGCTGCATTGCGCGGCATTCCAACCTACGCAGTGTTTGCACCCACCAAAGCAGCGCAACGTATATTGGCACAATCATTGGCACGCGATATAGGACCAAAAGGCGTTCACGTAGCCTATATCACGACCGATGCCGCGATCAACGCTCCCTGGCTTGGCGATGATGCCCAGAAACCGAGTTGGCTAAAACCGCCGTCGGACTGGAAGAACAAGCCGGAAGATTATTTCGCCAAACCGGAGGCCATTGCAGACGAGGTCTTTCATATTGCCCACCAGGATCGCTCGACATGGTCATTCGATCACATCATCCGTCCGTATGCAGAAAAGTGGTAATTAAAGAGTTAGCTAGTGCAGATAAAAAAGGGGTCGTATTCTATTTGATAAAAAGCGGATAAAAAGGCGGATAAAAAGGGGTCGTATTCTATTTAATATACACATATTTGTGTTGATTTTATCGTTTGCGCTATAATTCTCCTCTTTGGAGGTCTAATCTATGCGAACCACAATTAATATCGATGACCAGTTGCTGAGTTATGCTAAGCATCAGGCGACTCAACAAGGCTGCACCTTAAAACAGGTTATAGAAGATGCGCTGCGTGAGTCTATTTCGCGCCAGAGCATAGAATCTGAACCGATTAAATTGGAGACTGTTTCTGGTGCAGGCCTTAAACCAGGGGTTAATCTGGATGATGGACATAGCTTGAACGACATCATGGATGGTCGTTAATGTTTTTAATGGACGTCAATGCGTTGGTTTATGCGCATAGAGAAGATACGCCTGATCATGAAGTCTATCGTGAATGGTTGGAATCCATTATTAACGGTAATGCAGCTTATGGTTATTCAGAATTAGTGTTAAGTGGTTTTTTGCGAGTAGTTACCCATCCTAGGGTGTTTGAGATGCCATCTGCCTTGCCCAGTGCGATCCGTTTTGTTGATCAAATCAAAGTGTCTAATCATGCGGTCTGCCTCGCGCCGGGGCCTATGCATTGGAAGATATTTTTGCAGTGTATCGAACAAATCGATGCTAAAGGAAATGATATATCTGATGCGTATCATGCGGCGTTGGCGATGGAGTGGAATTGTATTTGGGTGACGACTGATAAAGGTTTTAAGCGTTTTAAAGGCTTAAAGGTTCGCCACCCATTAGCATTAGCGGATTCCTGATGCCCAGAAAACGACGCTTCTACCTACCAGGCGTGCCTGTGCATGCGTTTCAACGTGGATATAATAGGCAACCGATTTTTTTCGACGACCAGGATTATCTTGCCTATTTACGTTTCTTAAAAGCATCAGCCGATGCACTTGGATGTTTGGTTCATGCCTATGTGTTGATGACAAATCATGTGCATTTATTAGTGACGCCAAAGGCTGAAAACGATGTCAGTTTGTTATTCCAGAATATTGGACGTCATTTTGTACCGTACATTAATAAAACCTATCAACGCAGTGGGAGTTTATGGGAAGGGCGACATAAAGGTAATATTTTAGAGTCAGAGGATTATTTTTTGATCTGCATGCGTTATATCGAGATGAATCCGGTGAGAGCAGGGATGGTTGAACATCCTGCGCAATATCGCTGGTCAAGTTATGCAGCAAATGCCCAGGGAGTTGATAATGCTATTATTCAGCCGCATCAACTTTATGTAGGTTTAGACACAACTCCTGAGGCACGGCAAACGGCTTATCGAGCGTTATTTGCAACCTCAATCCATTCTGATGAACTCGAATTAATCCGTGCAAGTTTGCATTCCGGAACGCCGTTGGGGAATGACCGCTTCAAGCAACAGATTGAATCCGTCGTGGGTTGTAGAGTAGGCTTTAGTAAGCGTGGAAGGCCTCTTAATAGAGATTGCAAAAAAACTGTAAATAATTAGGATCAGTCCTTTTGCCTGGTATTCTTTAAGAATGTCAATAACCTGGATCACCGTTTTTGTGAGTATGACGATTTGTTCAACGGTTCCTTAGACAACGTACAAAATCAATCAATCTTCCAGATAAGTTCACTGTAATCGCTAAGTTTGCTATTAACTGTAACTGTAACTGTAATGAGTCGCATTTGGTTCCGAGATAGCTTGTGCCACGAGCAGTCTATCAAATGGGTCTTTATGAATCGGCGGCAAATCAATTAGCGCTTCGGCATGTGCGCTTGTTACAGGCAGTTCAATAAAGCCACTTTCTTGTGCCGCCCATCTTAATTGGGCCAGTTTAGCATCTAGTCTACCCAAACCAATTTTAATCGCTAACTCCCACCATGAGGCCGCACTAATAAAAATTTTGTTATCGTCCGAAAGTATTGCGTCATTAATAGGCTCGATACGTTTTGATCCTGCAAAAACCCATAATGCGACATGGGTATCCAATAGTATCCTCATTATGGGTTTTCGAACACATTCAATACACTATCAGGCAGTGGTTCGTCAAAGTCTTCAGGCACATGTAATTTGCCTGCAAGCACACCAATGATTTTATGTGGCTTCTCTTCTTTTTTTGCGGCTATTATCTTTGCCTGGGCTTTGCCATAAGCACCGATATAAATAGCCTCGCCTTGCTCTGCCCGATGAACCAGTTGAGAAAGTGAGCTTTTAGCTTGATGCATTGATGCTACTTTCATTATTATCATCATAATTTGAAATTAAGAGCATCATATTGGCCCGTACTTAGCTAATCGTCAAAACTTGATCTAATTGAATATAGAAAACAAGAGGTATAAAGGAACCAGATTCTATTTGAAGATAAATTAAGCTCTAACATGGTTGGTTAATCAAGCTCAGGCAGCTTGAGGAATTGCATGCTTTTGATAGTAAATTTCATCGGGTGTCATGTTATCAAGACTTTGATGAAATCGTTCCTGATTGTACCAACTAAACCAAGTGTTTAAATTTTTCCTTACCTCCTTTAGGCTACTGAATTCCTTGGTGTATAGATGTTTCGTACTTGACTGTACGCCATAACCGTTCAGCAAAACCACGTGGCATAGCTGCGTGAGCCATATTGCGGCGTTTTCAAGTATTGCTCATCCATTTGACGTAGCCAAAACCAACTCACTTTCATTAGCTGGTTGTAGCTGATAATAATACGTCGAGCGTGCAACACTCAGTAAATGGCATTGGCGAGTCTGGCTAACCTGTCGTGGGGCCCAATCATCGTTTTGCGTTCGAGAACACTTAATGATTGAGCTTTCTGACTAAAAAATCATGTTCTACCGTTAGTTGCCCAATCACGCGATGCAAGTCATCTGCACTGTGCTCGTTTTTATTGTTGATATCATTATTCTTGCCAAACAAATCACTGGCCTTCTCAATTAATTGACGTTTCCAGCTATTAATCTGTGTGGGATGGATGTTATATCGAGCAGCCAGTTGCGGCACTGTCTCTTCCCCACGTATTGCTGCAAGGGCTATTTTGGCTTTGAATTCTTTTGAATATTGTGTACGTTTCTTGCTCATGATTTTAACTCTCTTTATTGTCCATATCAGAGCTTAACAACCTGTACAGTTTTTCGGTACCACTTCAGCAGTGAGAGGATTGCTTTTTCTGAACAGCCTGAACCAATATAAACTTAATGGAATGAAGTTGCGCTACTTCTTTAAAAAGGCTTTGCAAGACTATCTGCCAAAATAAATTTGTTTAAAACAAAAGCATGTTTTTGGTTTGCCCTTTGGTGTATGGTTACTGGATCACAAGCTTTTGCGTGATTTGGTCGCAGATAGTTTAAATGATTTAAAGCAACGTAAAATAATACATGCTGATTTTATAGATAAACTTTTGAGTAAACGCTTAAAAGAACATGCTGGTTATTATGACACTATGGTTTGGGTATTGATGGTGTTGGAACATTGGTGCAAAAACCGACTATGAACATATCAGTTGTTCTAAATAAAATAGGTTAGTTGAATACTAAAACTTTAATAATCCATGTTTTGATTATTAAAATTTTTGGAGTGAACATTTTTCAAGCGCTCCAGCATATCGCTGTTTTGCCAAAGATATAACTGTCGGACTTAGTTGAAACATTATTCTGGAGCAGACTTTGTACTGAATATATTGTATAAGTGGAACTGCTGGGTAATTGATACTGGATAATCCTTATCCTTTTGACATATCCCAAAACTGGAATCTTTTTGCTTAATAAGTATTGTTTCTAAACTAATTTGGTAGTTTAAAAACCCATCATGAATATGGTAAAAAACCTATCGGGTCCAACATCTGAAGAAAGACCATTTTTAAGTTTTAAATGGAAAATTTCGCTACTTAGCAGCTTAATTCTATTAGCTGTTGTATTGCTATTTTGTACGGTTAATTACTTAAGCCTGATGTCCAATTTTGAGGACCAGAGGGATGTGGAGTATAAGCGTTACACACGCGAAATAGATAGTCTTATCAAAAATACTTCGCAAGATTTACGCCAGCTTGCTGAAATGATTCCTTTCTTGGACGCGATGAGTGATAGCTTGCGGACAGGTGATGGAAAAATAATCAGTGAGGTGTTTGATCAACATTTGGCACTGCTGCAATTTCATAATGGTGTTGAATTCGTGCGTTTTTATAACCAATCAAACGAATTAACCGCCCACTGGGAAATTGTGGGGGAGCATCTTAAAGATACAGAAAAAATGATTAGTTGGGTGACTAGTGTCAATGAACTGGAACGCCCAATTAACCCTCTGGTTTGTGAAGAAAGTTGTCTGCAGTACACAATTGCGCCTTTATTAGTGGATGGTCAGAAGGTAGGTGTTGTCGCTATTGGAATCTCTCTGGCCGATGCGCTGTTAGCATTTAAACGAATGTCCGGTGCTGATATTGGCTTGCTTTTACTTGACCAGGATGAACAGCACGAATTCCATGATGCATCGCATATCCGCGAATGGAATACACGTATTATCGCGCTGACGAATAGGGAAAGAAATTATGAGGTGCTTAGTAAAGCTGAGCAAGAATATTCGAATCTTGATCAGATAAAATCAGGTGTACAGATCGGTTGGGAAAATTTTTATCAACAAATAAAGCTCTTTCCACTACTCGATTCTATCGATTTAGATAATGTATATCTGGTTGTTATTACCGATGTGACCTCTGCGGTCAACAATATCTATGAGTCTATCTGGAAAATCGCTTTTATCGGTTTTGTCGGGCTTATTATTTCCGAAACGCTGTTGTTTGTGGTTTTCACCAGATTGCTGTCTCGCTTAAAAGATATTGCTTATACGCTTCCCCTGTTGGCAAATGGTCGATTTGAGAATTTTCGTACTTCGCTGATTCCGGCAGAACGCAAACATGCATTCAGAGATGAAATTGACATGCTTTATGAAGCCGCTGTGACATTATCAGTGCAGCTGGAAAGACTGGAGAATCAAGTTTCTTCGCGTACAAAGATGTTGATTGAACAAAGAGATGAATTAAGTAAAGAACGAGATTTCGTGGCAAATCTACTTGATACGGCACAGGTAATCGTTTTAACGCAAAATTCCAGTGGAAAGATTACGTCATTAAACGCTTATGGAGAAATGTTAACGCACTATACTGAGGCAGAGATTCAAGATGCGCCCTTTTTGAACATTCTCGTTTCTGAACAAGGGGCGCAAGATTTACCTGCACGTTTGGAAGAAATACACCATGGACAGAGAGAACAGTTACGTCATGAGGCGATCACACATTGCAAGGATGGCACAACGCGTCATGTTGCTTGGTTACATTCTCGTCTGGCATGGAATTCTATAGAAGACCCATCCATCTTATCGGTGGGTTTGGATATCACAGAATACAAACGTGTTGAAGGCCATTTAGCATGGCTGGCTGACCATGATCCACTCACAAATCTTTTTAACCGGCGTCGATTTAGTGAAGAATTGGAGCAAATTCTAAGCTGGGCAGATCGTTATAAACATCCCGGTGCGTTACTATTCTTTGATTTGGATCGCTTTAAGTATATTAACGATACCAGCGGACATCAGGCTGGTGATGCATTGCTTAGGATGGTTGCGGGTATGCTATCCAGAACAATTCGCGCAGATGACATAACAGGTCGATTAGGTGGCGATGAATTTGCAGTGATTCTGCCTGAAATAAATACTGAAGGTGCCATTGAAGTTGCCAAGAAAATCCTAACACATCTGAGTGAAGCGCAACTGACTATGCATAACCGGACACATAAAATCTCAGCCAGTATAGGCATTGCACTCTTTCCGGAACATGGCGGCAATGTTCATGACTTATTAGCAGCGGCGGATCTTGCAATGTATCACGCCAAGGAAACAGGGCGTAATGCCTGGTATTTGTTCTCAGATCAGGATCACAGCCGTGAGCGCATGCATACACTTGTTTACTGGAAAGAAAGGATTGAGTATTCCCATTTGAATGATAACTTTATTCTTTATGTGCAACCCATTATGGAAATTGATAGCGATCAGGTTCTACACTATGAAGTATTACTGCGTATGCGTGATAAAGATGGTTCAATATTATCACCTGCGGATTTTATTCCTGCGGCTGAGCAAACAGGTTTGATTCATGCCATTGATCACATGGTGTTACGCAAGGCAATCGCCCTGGCTGCCAAAACAAATCAAAGCAACGCTAAGCCTATTGGTTTTTCTATTAACCTGTCTGCACATGCATTCAATGATCCAGAGCTGCTGCCAATACTCAAGCAAGAATTATTGTGCCATAACGTCAATCCCAAAACCTTGGTGTTTGAAATAACGGAAACGGCAGCGCTGGAAAATTTACCCGGCGCACGCAGCCTCATGAAAGAAATTAAAGAACTGGGCTGCGGTTTTGTTTTAGATGACTTTGGTGTTGGTTTTTCATCTTTTTATTATTTAAGAGAATTGCCTGTTGATGCGGTGAAAATAGATGGCTCCTTTATACGTAATCTGGTAGATAGTGAGGATGACCAGATTTTAGTGAACGCACTCTGTAGTGTGGCAAGAGGCTTTGGCAAGAAGATTACGGCCGAGTTTGTAGAGAATCAAGAAATCTATGCTTTGCTTAAAAAGATGGAGATTGATTATGCTCAGGGATACTTTGTTGGCAAGCCAACAGATTCAAGCGTAATTTTCCAATAAAGGGCGCTTCTGAAAACTCAGAGTTTGCCCAAATGCAAGGCGCAGAAAAAATTTTGCAGCGCAGTAATGGGTCATGTAATATTGCACGCCTTTTCCATTTGAGGCAAGATAAGGCTTTAACCTATACAATTCCTTGATGTCCCGGAGTTTTCAACCTTAAAATCATGCGACCTATAAACAAATCCAGCAAACTTGCCAATGTTTGTTATGACATTCGTGGCCCGGTGCTTGATCGTGCCAAAGAAATGGAAGAAGATGGTCAGCACATCATCAAATTAAATATTGGTAACCCAGCAACATTTGGTTTTGATGCGCCAGAAGAAATCTTGCAAGATGTCATTCATAATTTATCTGAGGCATCCGGCTATTGCGACTCCAAAGGCTTATTTGCTGCGCGTAAAGCGATTATGCACTACACGCAGGAAAAACATATTCCCAATGTTCAGATGGAAGATATTTATATTGGCAATGGTGTATCCGAACTGGTTGTATTAACCATGCAGGCACTTTTGGATAATGATGATGGCGTATTAATCCCCATGCCTGATTACCCGCTTTGGACGGCCGCAGTGGTTTTATCCGGCGGGATTGCGCAGCACTATTTGTGTGACGAGGAATCCGGTTGGGTGCCTGATCTGAATGATATTCGCAGTAAAATCACAGCTAAAACGCGTGCGATTGTTATTATCAATCCAAATAATCCAACTGGCGCACTTTATCCTAAAGAAATATTGCTTGAAATAATAGAAATTGCGCGTGAACATCAGTTGATTATTTACGCCGATGAGATCTATGACAAAATACTTTATGATGGTGCTGAGCATACTTCTATCGCATCATTGGCTGATGATGTGTTATTCATTACTTTTAATGGCCTATCAAAAAATTACCGGGCTGCTGGATTTCGTTCTGGATGGGCTGTTGTTTCCGGCGAAAAAGGCCATGCAGAGGATTATATTGCTGGTTTGAATATGTTGGCATCTATGCGGCTATGTGCCAATGTGCCGGCTCAATTTGGTATACAAACTGCGTTGGGTGGCTATCAGAGTATTTATGATTTAACCATGCCAACAGGACGGCTCGTGCGTCAGCGGGATGTGGCATGGAAACTGTTGACTGAAATTCCTGGTGTGAGTTGTTTCAAACCACAAGCAGCGTTGTATTTGTTTCCTCGACTGGATCCGGCGGTTTATCCAATTAAAGATGATCAACAGTTTGTATTGGATTTGTTACAGGAAGAAAAAGTTTTGCTTGTGCAAGGCAGTGGTTTCAATTGGTTGCATCCAGATCATTTCAGGGTTGTATTTTTACCCAATATCGATGATTTGACAGAGGCAATCGGTCGTGTTGCCCATTTTCTTCAACGTTATCGTAAACGTCACGGCACATAAACTGAGCACATGTTGGCTGCTAAATAGCACCGACTTGCTCATTAAGATCGTGACAAATTCTATTAAGTCTTTTTTAAAATAAATATATGAAACCCATTAATGTTGGTTTATTAGGTATAGGCACAGTTGGTGGTGGCACATTCACCGTTCTCAAACGTAATCAGGAAGAAATTTCTCGCCGGGCTGGGCGCGAAATTATTGTCAAAATGATTGCCGACAAAGATATTGATAAAGCACGCAGCTTGGCTGGTAGCGATATTATCGTAACGGATAACGCGCATGACGTTGTTACAAATCCTGACATTGATATTGTTGTTGAATTGATCGGTGGCAAAACGATTGCCAAGGATTTAATACTTGAGGCAATCGCACAGGGTAAACATGTTGTGACCGCTAATAAGGCATTGCTTGCTTCCCATGGCACAGAAATTTTTGCCGCAGCACGTGATCAAGGCGTAATGGTTGCATATGAGGCTGCTGTGGCAGGAGGTATACCGATTATCAAAGCCCTGCGTGAAGGATTAACCGCTAATCGTATTGAGTGGATTGCGGGTATCATCAATGGTACGGCGAATTTCATTTTGTCTGAAATGCGTGAGAAAGGATTATCCTTTGAGCCGGTACTGGACCAGGCACAAAAGCTTGGCTACGCTGAAGCAGACCCAACATTCGACATTGAAGGTATTGATGCCGCACACAAAATCACAATTATGGCCGCAATTGCTTTTGGCATACCGGTGCAATTTGATAAAGCTTATACAGAAGGCATTAGCAAATTAACACAAGAAGATATTCGATACGCTGAAGAATTGGGTTATCGCATTAAACTTTTAGGCATTACAAAACGTGTCGCACAAGGTATAGAGCTACGTGTACACCCTGCACTCATACCCAAGAGCCGTTTAATCGCTAATGTAGAAGGCGTCATGAATGCTGTTCTTGTTAAGGGTGATGCAGTGGGCCCCACGCTTTACTATGGTGCAGGTGCCGGTGCAGAACCCACAGCAAGCTCAGTTATTGCAGATTTGGTAGATGTCGCGCGTATGCAAACAGCGGATCCATTGCATCGCGTCCCAGCGTTATCATTTCAGCCTGATTCGTTAACAGACACGCCGATTCTTGCCATGCAGGAAGTGCAAACATCGTATTATTTAAGACTGCATGTTATCGACAAAGCAGGTGTTCTAGCCGAAATTACTCGTATATTAGCGGACTTGGATATTTCAATCAATGCCATGATTCAAAAAGAACCTGGTGATGATGAAGATACGGTTAACATTATTATCCTTACCCACAAAACCGTTGAGAAAAATGTTAATGCGGCAATCACAAAAATAGAAGCATTGTCCGTCGTAACCGGTCAAGTGACGCGCATTCGTATAGAAGAATTGAATAGTTAATATGCGATATATATCAACACGTGGTGGCATGCCACCCAAGCATTTTTCCGAGATATTGCTGAGCGGTTTATCTCCTGATGGTGGCTTGGCCATACCGGAAGACTATCCGCAGATTACAGCTGTAGAGCTAGCAGCATGGCGTGACTTAAGTTATCAATCCCTGGCATTTGAGATACTGTCACGCTTTATAGATGACATTCCTGCCGACGATTTACGCACCATTATTGCACGTACATACACACCCGAAATATTTGCCAGTCATGAGATTACACCGCTTAAAACATTAGAACCGGGCCTGCATATTTTAGGGTTATCGAATGGTCCAACTTTGGCGTTTAAAGATATTGCCATGCAGCTATTGGGTAATCTTTTTGAATATACGCTCGAGAAAACCGGTGACGAATTAAATATTCTAGGCGCAACTTCGGGAGATACCGGTTCCAGCGCTGAATATGCCATGCGGGGCAAACATGGTATTCGGGTCTTCATGCTTTCGCCGCTTGGGAAAATGAGTCGTTTCCAAACGGCACAGATGTTTTCGTTGCAGGATAAGAATATTTTCAATATCGCAGTGCGTGGCGTGTTCGATGATTGTCAGGATATGGTCAAGGCAGTCAGCAATGATCATGAATTTAAACATGCGCACCGCATTGGCACGGTAAATTCCATTAATTGGGCACGTATTGTGGCGCAAATTGTTTATTATTTTAAAGGCTATTTTGCCGCGACGCAGTCCAATAACGAACAAGTTTCGTTTGCAGTACCCTCCGGTAATTTTGGCAACATTTGTGCCGGTCATGTAGCGCGTATGATGGGACTGCCCATTAAACATTTGATACTGGCAACCAACGAAAATGATGTATTAGATGAATTTTTCAGAACAGGTGTCTATCGCCCACGTACCACAAAAGAAACAAAACATACCAGCAGCCCCTCAATGGATATATCCAAAGCCTCCAATTTTGAGCGTTTTATTTTTGATCTAACGGGTAGGGATGCTGCGAGAGTGGCACAATTGTGGCAAGCTGTTGACCAAGGGAACCCTTTTGATCTGTCGACAACATCACTGTTTGAAAAAATTAGGTGTTACGGTTTTATTTCAGGAACCAGTAACCATGCCGCGCGTATTGCGACAATTCGGGAAACCTATCAGAAATATAATCTATTGATTGATACACATACTGCTGATGGACTTAAAGTAGGTTTGGCTCATCGCGAAGCTGGTGTACCATTAATCTGCATGGAAACCGCTCAAGCAACTAAATTTGCTGAAAGTATTGTGGAGGCGATTGGCCATGAGCCGGAACGTCCTGCCGGACTTGAGAATCTGGAAGAACTGCCGCAACGATTTGTGGTTAAAGATGTCGACACGCAGGCCATCAAAACCTATATTGATGAACAGTGTAAATCAACCTGATATTGCTTTTACTAATTTATAAGGAAAGTATCGATGCACATAATGCCAAAGCCGATACAGAAAAATTTTTTTGAATATTATGGTATGAAATAGAGCGTTTTAGTATATTCTCTATCAGGGATACAGAAATGCTTATTAGTTCACCTTTCATAAGGGCGCTTCTAAATATTCAGAGTTTGCCCAAATGCAAGGCGCAGAAAAAATTTTGCAGCGCGGCATATGTTAGATATGACAGCAATAAATTTTTTCTGTGACACAGCAGTTGGGATGAAATCTGGATTTTTAGAAGTGCCCATAAGAAAGTTTGCTATTCGATAAATCAGGAGCCGGTAATGAAATTTTCCATCTATCGCTATGATCCCGAAAAAGATGATAAGCCTTACATGCAGGACTACGACATCGAGTTAGCCGCAACCGACAAGATGTTGTTGGACGCATTGATTCGCATTAAATCATCAGATGACAGCCTTAGCTTGCGGCGTTCCTGCCGTGAAGGCGTATGCGGATCTGATGCCATGAATATTAATGGGCGCAATGGATTGGCTTGTATTACGCCAATTAAAAGCCTGACAGAGCCGGTAGAAATACGTCCGTTACCTGGGATGCCTATTATCCGTGACCTGATTGTTGATATGACGCAATTCTTTCAGCAATACCATTCGATTAAACCTTATTTAATTAATAATGATCCGCCACCGGAAACAGAACGACTACAATCACCCGAAGATCGTGCAGCATTAGATGGTGCTTATGAATGTATTTTATGCGCCTGTTGTTCAACTTCATGTCCTTCGTTTTGGTGGAATCCAGACAAGTTTGTAGGTCCCGCAGGGTTGCTGCAAGCTTATCGATTTATTGCTGATAGTCGGGATCAAGCCACTGCTGAGCGCCTGGATAACCTGGAAGACCCGTACCGATTATTCCGCTGTCATTCCATTATGAATTGTGTGGACGCATGTCCTAAGGAATTAAACCCAACTAACGCGATTGGGAAAATTAAAGATATGATGGTTAAAAGAATGGTATGAAAGAGCTGGAACGCGCTCGTTGGCGGTGTCGACGTGGTTTGCTTGAGTTAGACATTATTTTGCAGCGTTTTATGGATCAGCACTATGCCCAATTGGGTGAAAATGAGTTATGGCAATTTGAAATGCTGTTATCACAATCTGATAATGATTTATGGGATATGATCGCGGCAAGAAAAACACTCGCAGATGACCGCCTGCAATCGGTACTTAAGTTATTACAGAATAGTTGAGATAGTTCTAAGTCAACAAGCATAATTCATGCATAAATCGAGGCTTTTCTCGAATTGTAAGGTATTACATTGTAGTGCATACAGATTGATCATAATGCAATAACGGGAGAAGTATGATGACGCAAAAAGGCACAGCAATCTTGGATATGGGTGATGGTGCACCTATTGAATTACCTGTTATATCGGGAACAATGGGGCCTGATGTAATTGATATCCGTAAATTACATGCCAAAAGTGGACTGTTTACTTATGACCCGGGCTTTCTGTCAACGGCCAGTAATAGTTCTGAAATAACATTTATTGACGGTGATAAAGGTATTCTTCTTTATCGAGGTTATCCGATAGAACAATTGGCGACGCACTGTGATTTCATGCAAGTATGCTATCTGCTAATGAATGGCGAGCTCCCTGACAACAAACAAAAAAATGAATTTGATATCACTATTAAAAGTCACACCATGCTGCATGAGCAATTGGTGAGATTTTTTACCGGTTTTAGACGTGATGCCCACCCAATGGCAGTTATGGTGGGTGTAGTCGGTGCTTTATCAGCTTTTTATCATGAGGCTATGGATATCTCAGATGCTTCTCATCGGGAACAATCCGCGTTACGCCTTATCGCAAAGTTACCAACTATTGCGGCCATGGCGTATAAATATAATATTGGGCAACCTTTTATATATCCCTGTAATGACCTGAGTTTTTCCGAAAACTTCTTACATATGATGTTTTCAACACCTGCTGAATTATACAAGCCAAATCCGGTCATCGCTCGTGCGCTTGATCGTATTTTAATTTTACATGCTGATCATGAACAAAATGCATCTACTTCAACAGTGCGTCTTGCTGGTTCCAGTGGTGCTAACCCTTTCGCTTGCATTTCTGCTGGCATTGCTTGTTTGTGGGGACCGGCCCATGGCGGTGCTAATGAGGCATGTCTTAATATGCTGGAGGAAATTGGCGATGTTTCACGTATAGATGAGTATATAAAACGTGCTAAAAATAAGGATGACAATTATCGTTTAATGGGATTTGGTCATCGGGTATACAAAAACTTTGATCCACGTGCGATGCTTTTACGTGAAACCTGTCATGAAGTATTAAATGAATTGGGTTTGCAAAATGACCCTTTGTTTAAACTGGCATTGCAACTGGAAAAAATAGCACTTGAAGATGAATATTTCATTTCCAGGAAACTATATCCAAATGTTGACTTCTATTCAGGTATTGTACAACGTGCTCTGGGTATCCCAACGATTATGTTTACAGCCATATTTGCCATGGCACGCACGGTAGGTTGGGTTGCGCAATGGAGTGAAATGATATCTGACCCAACCTATAAGATTGGTCGTCCACGTCAACTTTATACCGGAACGACAATGCGTGATGTGCCATAATTTCGCATAAATAGCTTTATTTTATTGAGACATGTTAAACATGAGTAAGCAGTTATTCGAAGACTCTCTTTTATTTGGAACAAATGCGCCATTTGTAGAAGAGATTTATGAAGAATATTTGCACAATCCTGTTTCTGTTGCACCTGCATGGCGTGAGTATTTCGATAGTATTCACCAACAACAGATTCCTGTAGTTCCCCCTCCGAATAAGCCCGCAATCAAGACACAGGCAGCTTCAGAAGAGAGTGTTTTACGTCCTGAGTCAGCTGCTGTGTTCCCAGATGCAACACAGTTAAATACTGCTGATCGCAAACAAGTTGCGGTACTCCAGTTAATTAATATGTATCGTTATCTGGGTTTAAGCGGGGCTAATCTTGATCCACTGAAAATTAAGCAAGAATCTGTTTCTCCTGAACTTGATCCTGCTTATTTCGGTTTTACTGAAGAAGATTTGGACACTGAGTTTAATACAGGCTCATTGGTTGGTCCCGAACATGCCAGCTTGCGTGAAATATTGCGTATATTAAGAGAAACATACTGTGGTTCGGTGGGTGCAGAATATATGTATATTACTTCTGTTGAACAGAAGCGCTGGATACAGGCCAAGCTAGAAGGGCAATGCTCTAATCCTAATTATTCAAGTGAATATAAACAACATATTTTAGAACGGCTGAATGCAGCAGAAGGTCTTGAGAAATATCTACATACCCGCTATGTTGGACAAAAACGATTTTCAGGTGAAGGCAATGAAAGTCTCATCCCATTATTAGATTGCTTAATACAAAGAGCTGGAAAAGTTGGCGTAGAAGAAATTGTTATGGGCATGGCGCATCGTGCCAGGCTCAATGTGCTGGTCAACACGCTGGGGAAAATGCCAGTTGATTTGTTCCGTGAATTTGAGGGAACACATATACAAGATTTACCTTCTGGCGATGTTAAATATCACCAGGGTTTTTCTTCTGCCATTATGACGCCGGGCGGTGTGGTTCGCCTGGCTTTAGCGTTCAACCCTTCACATCTTGAAATAGCAAATCCCGTAGTAGAAGGGTCAGTACGCGCCCGTCAACATCGTTTGCGTGATTTACAAGGTGATCGTGTGCTGCCCGTATTGTTACATGGAGACGCTGCTTTTGCCGGGCAGGGTGTTGTTATGGAAACGCTTAATCTGTCACAAACACGAGGTTACCGTACCGGAGGAACCGTACATGTTATTGTGAATAATCAGATTGGCTTTACAACTTCGGATACTCGGGACAGCCGCTCCACACAATATTGCACGGATGTGTCAAAAATGATTGAGGCACCGATTTTCCATGTTAATGGGGATGATCCTGAGGCTGTTACCATGATCACCGAAATTGCATTAGATTTTCGTATGCAGTTTCATAAAGATGTTGTTATTGACATGGTTTGTTACCGGCGCCTTGGGCACAATGAACAAGATGACCCAATGGTGACACAACCCAAGATGTACCACATTATTAATAAGCTTCCAAGCACGCGACAGCGTTATGCAGACAAGTTGGAGGCTGAAGGTGTTATTAAAGTCGGTGACGCGGATGCTATGGTGGCGGCTTTCCGGGATGCAATGGATGAAGGTATTAATCCTAACAAGACGGTTAGCTACAAATATAAATCACCTTATTCATTAAACTGGATTACTTATCTGAAACCGTGCAAGTGGAATAAGAAAGTAAAAACAGGGTTGCTGATGCGGGATTTAAAACAACTCGCTGCGCGACTTACAGATATTCCTGAAGGTTTTAAGCTGCATAAGCGTGTTGAGAAAATTATAAATGACCGCCGCTTAATGGGGGAAGGCAAGCTGCCATTGGATTGGGGAATGGCAGAGAACTTGGCGTATGCCGCATTACTTAAAGATGGCTATCCAATCCGGATTTCTGGGCAAGACTCTGGTCGTGGTACTTTTTTCCATCGTCATGCCGTTTTGCATAATCAGTCTCCAGAAGGTGAAGACGATTGTGTGCATATTCCTTTGCGGCAAATTGCTGATCAGCAACCTGATTTTGTAGTAATTGATTCTATGTTATCAGAAGAAGCTGTATTGGGTTTTGAATATGGCTTTTCAACCACACAACCTGATGAATTGGTTATGTGGGAAGCGCAATTCGGTGATTTCGCCAATGGTGCACAAGTTGTTATCGATCAATTTATTGCGTCTGGTGAAGCAAAATGGGGACGTCTATCTGGCCTGATTTTGATGTTGCCTCATGGCTATGAAGGACAGGGTCCCGAACACTCTTCAGCCCGTTTGGAACGTTATCTTCAACTATGCGCAGATTACAATATTCAGGTTTGTGTGCCTTCTACACCCGCTCAGATGTTTCATATGCTGCGTCGGCAAATGATACGACCAATACGCAAGCCATTGATTATTATGAGTCCAAAAAGTATGCTGCGACACAAAAAAGCTGTTTCAAGTCTTGAAGACCTTGCGCACGGAAGCTTTCAGCCTGTTATATCTGAAGCGGAAGATCTCGATCCAGAAAAAGTCCGGCGTATTATTGCGTGCTCAGGAAAGATATACTATGAATTAATGGTTTATAGGCATGAGAAACAAATTACAGATATGGCGATTATTCGTATCGAGCAGCTCTATCCGTTTCCACATGAAGAGTTTCAAAAAGAAGTTGAACATTATTCAAAAGCGAAAGAAGTGATTTGGTGCCAGGAAGAACCGGGGAATCAAGGCGCATGGCATCGTATTCAGCATTACCTGTTGAGACATATGCGGCCTGATCAAATATTAGGCTATGCATTACGTCCTTCTTCTGCTTCTCCATCAGTTGGCTATTTGGCAAGGCATAAATTCAAACAAAATGAATTAATTGTGGCAGCATTCAGAGAAAAAATTTAGTTAAGGGGGAACACCATGTTAGTTGAAGTCAAAGTACCCATGTTATCTGAATCGGTTGCGGAAGCAACGTTGGTTTCTTGGCATAAAAAACAAGGTGAAAAAGTTAACCGCGGTGAAAACTTAATTGATGTTGAAACTGATAAGATTGTGCTTGAACTGCCTGCGCCTAGCACTGGCGTTCTAACCAAAATAATTAAGGGTGATAGCGCGACGGTTACGAGTGGCGAGGTCATTGCAACCATAGATACGGAAGCTGCGGAGAGTACACAAACAACACAAACGCCTAAAAATGATCAAACGGCTGCGCCGGCAAAGAAATCTGATGAAACAACCAAAGCCGAGAATACAGATGAAACGATTCCGATGCTGATGCCTGCAGCACGCAAGCTTGCAGAAGAGAATGATTTAAAGGCAGTAGAAACGAATAACATCAAAGGTACCGGGCGTGACGGGCGTGTCACTAAAGAAGATGTACAAGCTTATGTGGCCGGTAAAGATACAACAAATGCAACACAAAATGAACCGCTGGCAAGCCCTGTTGAAACGCCGGTAATGGGTGAACGGCGTGATCGCAAGGTGGCAATGTCAAGGTTACGCATGCGCATTGCAGAGCGATTGGTGCAGTCTCAATCAACTGCCGCTATTTTGACGACATTTAATGAAGTGAATATGCAGGCAGTAATTGAATTGCGCGCACGCTATCGGAAAGAATTTGAGAAGGAATATGGCGTTAAGCTTGGGTTTACATCGTTCTTCATAAAAGCCGTTATTGCTGCATTAAAGAAATATCCAATCATTAATGCTTCTGTCGAAGGAAATGACGTAATCTATCATGATTATTATGATATTGGCATTGCGGTTGGTAGTCCACGTGGATTGGTTGTGCCGATTATTCGTGATGCAGATCGTTTATCTCTCGCTGAAATCGAAATGAAAATTGCAGATTTCGCCAAGCGTGCGCAAGATGGGAAACTGACAATTGAAGAACTCACCGGCGGCACTTTTTCTATTACAAATGGTGGCGTGTTCGGTTCTATGCTTTCAACACCGATTATTAATCCGCCACAAAGCGCTATTTTAGGGATACATGCAACTAAAGATCGCCCTGTCGCTGAAAATGGGCAAGTTGTCATTCGACCCATGAATTATCTGGCGCTATCTTATGATCACAGAATTATTGATGGTCGTGAGGCGGTATTATCGTTGGTCGCAATGAAAGAGGCTCTGGAGTATCCAGCGAGTCCTTTATTGGAAGCTTGAGCATGCAAAGTATCAGTAGATAATCTTGATGTTCTCGGCCTTAAAGTGCGTGGACAGTGATTGCAGCAAGTCATCATGCAAAAAAACCTGCCAATCCGCTCCCAGTTCAAGTTCGCAAGTTGCATCCTGATTCTGATAAATCAATGATATCGGACAGCCTGTTTGCTGCGCATTATTTTTGTTGTTTGTATTGCTTAAGCCAACTTGCTGTGTTTTTCTTTGACTGGAATAGGGCATCAATAGCGTTTTGAGTCTGGACACCTGGGGTAGGGTGGATGGACTGCAGTACAATCTGATTTCCTTGGCAAAATGCGAGCGTATACCAGCAAGATCATATAGCTTTTCAGCAGAGACTCTCAGTTCACCATCATTCTCACTATTGTTGCCACGGTTGCCAATTTTTGCCAACACAATGAGTAGTTGATCTTCCTTTAACCAGTCACGATTCGCAGTAAATAATTCGTCAAATACAACC
>JAJFJK010000050.1 GCA_021774075.1 Nitrosomonas sp.
GGGTATGGGTTGGTGTGGTGGTGTTTTTTTAGACGTAACAGGAATTCACAAAACAATATCTGTTAATGCGTCATGTTTAAAATTAATTTGTTCTATATTTGAAAATAAGACTCGTCTATTCATGCAGTGAATTTTAACCCGAAAAATAAAAAAGACCGGTTTCTGTCTCATTGACTTTTATACGTATAGCTATAAAAGTTAGGGTTTACTGAATGACCGCTTTTGGCCGACAACCGACTGTCAGGTCGCATCGAGATTAATTTGGCGCGGCACCAGATCAGATTTGAGCTGATACAATTAATTTCATCCATTTTTGTTTTTCACGCCTTAACAAATGCACCACAAAAGCCACAAAAGTGCCCTAATTTATTTCTAGTTACCCCGTTAGTGCCCCATAATAAATTATTATTTAGCTATAATATTGATATTTATGTATTTAAATTCCGTTTTCACCTGATTACTTATCCGGTGTTGCTATTTATTGCCCCTTGTTGTAACCTGCAATCAGTGTTTAATCATTTGTGGAAAAAACAATGGCAAATATCGAGAAGCGTACTTCTAAAGATGGAAAATTAACTTATCGAGTGAAGATAAGATTAAAAGGATTTCCTATCCAGTCTGCCACATTCGAGCGATTAACTGATGCCAAAAAATGGACACAACAAACAGAATCAGCAATGCGTGAAGGCCGCCATTTCAAAAAAACGGAGTCCAAGCGCCACACCTTAGCCGAACTGATAGACCGCTATTGCCGTGACGTACTGGCTAAAAAACCCAAGAACGCCCGTGACCAAGTGCGACAGTTTGAATGGTGGAAAGCTGAAATAGGCAGTCATGCCCTTGCTGATGTAACGCCTTCGCTAATTGCCCAGTACCGCGACAAGTTGGCTGGTGGTATTACCTCGCATGGCAAGCCACGTTCACCGGCAACAGTGAACCGCTATATGGCTGCTTTGTCCGTTGCCTTCACCACAGCCGTAAAAGAATGGGGATGGATGGATGATAACCCCATGCGGAAAGTGACCAAAGGCAGGGAATCACGCGGGCGGGTGCGCTTCTTGTCTGATGATGAACGCATACGCCTACTGAAAGCCTGCAAGGAATCAAGCAGTCTTTACCTATACCCTGTCGTGGTGCTCGCACTGTCTACTGGGATGAGGCAGGGTGAAATCATGGGTTTAACCTGGGATGTGGTTGATTTGAGTCAAGGGCGGGCAATTCTGCATGAAACCAAGAACGGTGAACGCCGCGCCGTTGCTATAACTGGCCATGCTCTGGAAGTGTTAAAAGAACTTAACAAAGTACGTCGGATTGATTGCAATCTGCTTTTCCCCGCTAAGGAAAGAGCACCACAAAAGCCACAAAAGCCCATGGATTTACGCACCCCATGGGAAACAGCCGTAAAGAAAGTAGAACTTCAAGACTTTCATTTCCATGATTTACGTCATAGCGCCGCTTCTTATCTTGCCATGAATGGGGCAAGTCTGGCAGAGATTGCCGAAGTATTGGGACATAAAACCTTGCAAATGGTTAAGCGTTACGCGCATTTGTCAGAAGGTCATACCGCCCGTGTGGTGGCTTCCATGAATGATAAGATTTTTGGGAAATGAACATGTTTGATCTTCCAGGCAACGGTTTAAGTTTGTTAAGTGGTTCAGGGAAATCATGGTTTAGGGGACAAGTAAAGAATATTGCTCTAATTAGACTTGTTCAGAGTGCGAGGTATGCACTTAGTGAATACCAGGGTAACGAACCCAAAGTAACTGAACTGCGAAAGAAACTTGAAGAAATTTTTTCTGAATGGAAGCTTAATTACGGTAATCAATCATCAGTCGGCGACTATAAAGACATGACAATTGAAGAATGCCCACCATATGTATGCGCCGGTTACCAAGCAACTGATTATGCAGATTTGTTGCGAAAATTGCGTGAGGAAGTTTATCCGCCTTTATTGACCTTGGATAATGAAATCGGTTATCAGTGTGTTTCTGCTTTGTTGGTGCTGTCTGAAGCCGTTGAATGCCGCATAGAGTCGGCTGTAAAAGCCCACTGGGAAATTGAACATTATGAGCAAGAACAGCAAGCAAAGGACAGAAATATTAGCATCATGATGCAAGAAAAGGCTTTACCACTGATAGAGATTGGTCATCGGTCAAAAGAAGGCTATAAGAACCGAGAAGACTGGCAAGATAAAAAGGATTGCCAAGATATTGCAAAGGCTCTATGGGAGAAAAATCCGAACATGACAATAGTCGCACTTGAAAAAACACCCAAATTGAAGGCATATAAACGGAAGTATCCTGGACGAAACACATTACGAAAATGGCTAAGTGAGATTGATCCACGCCCAAAAGAAAAGAAAACTGGAAGACCAAAAAAATCAAATTAATACCCGTTATCCGATAACGGGTATTTATCACTACAAATCATTGGGTTAGGCTTAAAGGACTGGCAGCTTGCTAGGTGCTCTCGTTTCGTTATAGTATTTTTGATATTGACTAAGTTTTTTAGCTAAGTCTTTGGCATTCCAAAACAGCATGTAATCCAAGAATTCTTGTCGACAGAGTCCAATGCTTCGCTCTATGAATGAATGGGATGTCGGCACGCCAGGGATTGTTTTGATTTCATCGATTTCCAAAATTCTTAAGTTTGCTTGCCAACGATTGGATTCAAAAAGCGGGTCATTATCCGAACTTAAATATTTGGGTAATGTTTTGCCGACGATTATTTTGTTAAACATGCAACAAACTGCGATACCGTCAGGGTTACCAGTGTGCACGGAAAAACCAATAATTCTTCGACTATAAATATCGATTACGAGCATCAACCAATGTGACTTTAATATTACGGACTCACAACGAAATAAGTCTATTGACCACAGACTGTCTTTCGCATGACCCATAAACGTCAGCCACGAAGGGCCGTTGTTATCCGGTAGCTTTTTATAATTATGGCGTAGAATTCGAGCTACAGCGAATCGACTAATATCGACACCGAATTCCTTATATATCTGCATTGCAATGCGGCCATATCCGAATCGTGGATTTCGCCGCTTCATCTCAACAATAAGCTCAATCAAATCTTGTTTAGGTCCTTTACGCCCGGGTTTCATTCGTGTTTTACGAGAATACAGGTCTCGATATTTTCTATCAACCAATGCCTGATGAAACTTCAAGATTGTGGCGGGCTTCAATATAACGGAAATTTTCTGAAGTCGTTCTTTGCTAATAAAGAATGTCAGATAGCCGAACAAGAAACGATCAAAAGAAGTTAGTCGAGGTGCACGTGTTGTGTGCGAATTACTATTTTTAAGCTGTAACTGGCAAATTAAACAGTCCACGACAGTGAGATTTCCAGCGGATATTTTTCAAACGTACCACTTCATTTGAAATATCATCATTTGCTGCTTTTTGATTAGGCGTTTTCTTATTCAAAGATGAATGCGCTCTCGTTTCGTTATGGTAGTTCTGATATTGATCCAATTTTTTAGCCAAATCTTTAGCATTCCAAAACAGTACGTGATCCAAGAATTCTTGTCGGCAGAGTCCGATACTACGTTCTACAAATGGATGGGATGTAGGTGCTCCAGGGATCGTTTTGATTTCACCGACTCCCAATATCCTTAAGTTTGCTTGCTAACGATGGAATTTAAATAACGGATCGTTATCCGAACTCAAGTGTCTCGGCAATGCTTTTCCGGCGATTATTTTGTTAAACATGCAACAAACTGCTATACCATCGGGGTTACCAGTATGCACAGAAAAACCGATAATTCTTCGACTATAAATATCGATAACAAGCATTACCCAATGTGATTTTAGTATAACGGATTCGCAACGAAATAGATCTGCCGACCATAAACTGTCTTTCGCATGACCAATGAATGTCAGCCACGAAGGGCCGTCGTTATCCGGTAGCTTTTTATAATTTTGGCGCAGAATTCGAGCCACAGAGAATCGACTGATATCGGCACCGAATTCCTTATATATCTACATTGCAATGCGGCCATATCCGAATCGTGGATTTCGCCGCTTCATTTCAACAACAAGCTCAATCAGATCTTGTTTAGGTCCTTTACGGCCTGGTTTTATTCGTGTTTTACGAGAATATAGTTCTCGATATTTTCTTTTAACCAGTGCCTGGTGGAATTTTGAAATTGTGGCGGGTTTCAATGAAACCGCTATTTTTTGCAGTCGCGCTTTGCTGATAAAAAATGCCAGATAGCCGAACATGAAGCGATCAAAAATTGTCAGTCCAGGTGTACGCGTTCGTTGGCGTGTCAACGTCATCAGTTGATGTAGTTTTCTGTCATCACAGTTTTTACGCCGCCTAGCCTATTGAGCTTGGCGAGCGTCACAAAAAAATGAATCAAGAATTGAATCTTTTCGGTCATCCGAGTTATCTTACTCGCTTGTTGGCAAACGGCAAGTTAGGCTAACGTGTCGATTCGCGCACAAATTAGAATTTCGCACACTACAGGCACAGCGATTCCTGGAGACTCATGCTACGGTGTACAATCTATTAATCTTGGCCACCATCTAGTGTCCGCTAGCCATTACCGAGATTTGAGACAAGTGGCTTTTACGTTTTGTAAAAAAATTACAGTGGTATAAATGCAGCAATTCTGTTGTTGGGTTGCCCTATGAGAGTTAGCTTTGGCAATAACACAAAATGGATTGCTATCACTAATCTATCTGCTAAAGAAGTTGGTTGTTTAGTTGTTTTTTCTCATTACCAAATTATAAAGAGATGCGCTATGAGTGAAATTAATCTTTATCGAAGTAAAATTAGTCAATACTCGAAAAATGTTGTATCAACTGCATTTGCAACATGTTTATTGCTATTAATGCAATCATGCAGCGCTCAGACCGAACGTAATTCGGTGCCTTTGGCTAATAACTATTGTCCTTCAGGAAATGCTGTTCAATCTGAAGACGGCATTCGACGACTCGCCTTGATTGTTGGTGTAGGCCAATATAAAAGCCCAAATATTCCTGATTTACCTGGTCCGCCACAGGATGCAAAGCGATTTTATGAGTTGTTGACTGGGTCGAATGGTTACGGTTTTCCTAAAGAGAATGTTTGTGTTTTGCGAGACGCAGAAGCAACCACTGAAAATTTTAAAAAGTATTTTTCCAGTGTTTTGATTAATCGAGCCCGTCCGAATGATGAAGTGGTATTTTATTATGCCGGTCATGGCTCGCAAACTGCAGATAAAAATGGTGATGAGCAGGATGGAATGGATGAAACATTTGTTCTTCATGACTCGCGCAGTGGTGGCATAAAAGACTTTACTGATGATGAATTCAATAGCTTATTAACAAGCTTACATGAAAAAACTGAGCAGATTACCGTGTTTTTAGATTCTTGCAACTCGGGTACCGCCATGCGGGGTGATACGGAATTTTTATCCCGCTATCTGCCACCTGAAGCAGAAAGAAGCAATGAACGTTTTGTTCCAGATTCTAAATCGGCGGTGAAAAGTGAGAAGGCGGGTTGGGTTACGAGCTCTTTGCCTGGCATTGTTATTTTTACAGCTGCTGGTGATGGTACTTCAGCGCTGGAAAAGAATGCCCGTGGAATTTTTACTGATGCAGTTTTGACAACATTAGGCCAAATTAATAAAAAACAACTCACTTATGCCCAGGCAGCTCGTCAAATTAGCCCCTTGGTAAAAGCAGAAAGTTATCAAATACCCTATTTTCAAGGTGATCTACAGCGTAGTATTTTTTCCGGCACAAACAGAAAACAACCATTAAGTTGGGAAATTATCGAAGTTGAGCCTCGATTGAAAATTGGCGGGTTTCCTTTGCCTGGTATCGGCAAAGGCGCAGAATTCAGGGTGTATGACGGCTCCATTGACGGTGCTGAAACACAAGATCCGGCAAAAGCGAAAGCGGTAATTACCTTGGCTGAAAGCACTGGTTTAAATGCAACCGCGCATGTTATTTCGCAACCAGCTAACGCAGAACCCATGCGCCCGGGTGATCTGGCTGTATTGGCAAGGCCGAGCGACGCACAACGATTGATGAAGGTAACTTTACGCCAAGAATCCAGCCCAGGTGGAATTACCGCAGAGAAAGCCGCCAAAATCGCAGCAAGCCTTGAAAATAACGTCGATGCAAAAAAAGTTATTACTTTGGCTAAAGATAAAGGTGATTTTGAACTGAGTCTGGACGACAAGGGCAAATACTTAATTAGCGGCCCGGAGAATATTGTGCGCAATTCTTTAACCCAGGAAAAACACGTTATCAATAACCTCTGGCAGTTCTCAAAACAACGTGTTTTTAGCGCACTCCGTGGAGAAGGTGGTAATCAATTTATTGACCAGGAAACATTGCAAGTCCAAATTGTTCCCGCAAAGAAACAAGATCAGTGTGCTCGGGATACCCAGTGGCATCAGACTCCCCCAAATGCAGTGGTCGCACAGGAAATTCCGCTCTGTTACAAATGGAATATTAAAGTCAAATTACATGAGGATGCGCCTGTTCGCCTGCTAATTGGCGGGTTGATTTTATCAACTGATGGTAGCATTTTTGGGTTTCCAGAAGATGGAACAGCAGCACCGCTGGGGCCGGGAGAGGAAATTGTGTTTCCTAAGACTTTTGTGGCTTCTGAACCTTTGAATATTGAAGACCAGATCATCGTATTCGGAACCTATGAAGCCAATCCCGTACCATGGGTGCGATTAACGCAATCAGCTAGAACACGGTCTGCAGATGTGAAAAATGGTTTATATAGAGCATTAGACCGATATCTGACAGGCACCCGTGGCGTTGCGGAATCTATTGAGACAGTGGATGCCGATACGGCCTGGACATTGAGCAGTATTACAATGCGTGTTATTGATGAAAAAAAATAATTGGTGGTCTTTGATGTAATAAACATGATTAATTCAAGCTGACGTTACTTGCCAAATAAAAAAAGCAGGAGGATACATGTACAGAAGTAAGGATACCAATATAAATAATCTGGACTTTACAATAGCACGCCTTATCAAAATAACCTGTGCTGCAAGTGTTTTGTTTTGGACGGGTGTGCAGCCTGTTTTTAGCGATGAAACTGACAGCAAGGTAAGGCGCTCGATTATGTCTGCACCAACGGTCAATGTTAAAGATGCGGACAAAGCTAAGCCAATTCATCAAAGAACGTTACAAACTAGAGAACCCATAAGAGTACAAGACTCACAGCGTATTCGAGAAAGAACGCCAATAGAAGTTAATAAGCCACCAGTTCGAATTCAAGACCCGAAAAAACTCTCCACTCAAACACAATTAGACCTGAAAAGGCAGAAAGAACTAAGAAGAAAAATAACCACTTTAAAGAATAAAACCAATCGTGTTCGTGAAAATGCTCGTCAGCTTGAACTGCAGATTAATGAGAGACAACGGATTTTGAACCGAACGGTGCAACCTCGCGTAAGACAGAATTTGCAGTTAGAAATAGGTGGGATGCAGCAAAAATTAGAAGAATATAAAGATCAGGTTAAGGGATTGGAGAATCAGATCATGAGGAAAATGACAACCGGACCGCAGGGTTTTGCAGATGATGAAGATTATTTGGGTGATTCTGAATATGGTCGGGGTGAGGGGAGTCCAACCGGTCCTCGGCGGCCTGGTTGTTTTATTGCAACTGCCGCATACGGTAGTTCGTTAGCAAAAGAAGTGCATATACTTAGACAGTTCAGGGATCATCATTTAATAAAAACTCAGATTGGCCGAACATTTATCGAATTCTATTATGAATTTTCGCCACCAATTGCTGCATTTATTGCGCAGCATGAAGTGATAAGGTCTTTGACGCGAGCTTTGCTTTGGCCGCTAATGATTTTCGTTAAATATCCGATCATTTTGGTACTAAGCCTGTTTTTCTTCCTGGTAATATTTTTCTCATTACGACATAAAAAAACTGTTTATCAATAGCGGTGTGAGTTCAATTTTTTATTACAGGCGTATGGCTTTATTTGAGATGATAACCGTTAGATTTGGTGTCTGCCTTATCCTGTTTATTCAAATTTTTCAGCTTGCTCATTATTAAATGAAAAGGCTTATTTCTAACAATAAGTAATAGATTTATTTAGAGTTATTTCTGATGCTGTCAAATTAGGTTTGAACTAACCAAAGACCGAGAGGATACTCTCATGAGATTGATATATTTTGAAATATTTTCTCTGATTACTGGAAAAGAAAGTGGTGGAGTTAATTTGGATTTATTCGTTTTATCACCGTTTACGATAATTGAAAACGACGCTGACAGCGTAAAATATCAGTCTTGTAAAACTTTCTTGTTATTGATAACAGTTTTTCTGCTGGGCGCGTGTACAGCAGTTCCTATTCTGGATCGGAACGTTTCTGATGCCGGTGGCTACTGGGAACAAGATGAAAAAACTGATTCACGCTTTATCCACAGTACTATAGCGGGCAATGAAGAAATTGGTATGCTATATGCGACTGGAAACCATGTCACCGTAAATGGTGCCAGGCTAAATGAATCTTCCGAGATAAATAATAATACGTTCTTTAGTACCGGCCCTCAAAGTGGCGCGCGTATCGAATTCAAGGATGATCACAGCGCATGCCTTATACAAATTCAAGATTTATCCATAGGCCGTGGCTATGGAGACACAGCGAATTGTCAGCATAACATTGCAACCACACATGCTAATAGCCAAACTCGAAACTCAATTTACCATTTCAACGTTTCCCAGCAACAGACAAAAGTCACCGTATTAAGGGGGACGGTAAAATTAGCATTGCACGCGAACCCAAGTCAAACGGTCACAGTTAATAGCGGTGAAGAAGCTATTCTCACGGGTGATTCTATTATTGGTCCACGTCAAGTTCCGCTTGAAGAGATCAAAAGACGAGTGCGTTGGAGAGATAATTATCAATTCTATAAAAGTGAAGTTGATTGGTTATTAGTTGGTGGAGCCGCTGCAGTTGCAGCCGCAGCTGTGATGGCATTTTCTGACGACGATGATACTTTACCTACAACACCTACATTAGGAGAGCAAGCCGAAATTGATCGGGAAGCTGGTTTCAAGGAATATAAAAAACAAAACTACAATGTAGCGCTCAAACATTATCAAAATGCGCTTGAGTACTTGCCCTCTGGTGCTGGTGCGATCCGCGCTGATCTTTTTTATAAGATAGGCCGCACAAATCTAAAACAACAAAATTTTCATCTTGCGATAGTGGCTTTTGAACAAGCTATACAAATACAGGAAAAAGGGAGTGATCGGGATAAGGCAATTTTGCACAATATGTTGGGACTGACTTATCAGAAAGTTAGCAGTATAGAAAAAGCCCGGGAACACTTGAACAAAGCGCTGGATTTAAGGTACACAAGTCAGGATGTATTAGGGGAGGCCAGAACCCTAGGCAATTTGGCTGCAACCTATCTTACTCAAGGCCGCTATATTAAAGCGATAGAATATTATCAGAAGACGCAGCAACTGTTTTCAAGTGTGGGTAACGCGAGACCAAAAGATTTCGGAAATGTTCTGACAAACCTGAGTTCTGTCTATGCCGAAATGGGGCAGTACGACAAAGCGCTATCCTATCAACAACAAGCATTGACCATTTATGAAAAAGCCGATGATCAAGTCGGCATTGCTTCGTCTTATCACAATATTGGCTATATCAAATCGGAACAACTGAATTATCCTGCCGCCGTTAACGCCTTCAAAAAAGCCATAATGCGGCGTGAAAAAATACAAGACCGATTCGGTGTGGCGGAGACCCGCAATAATTTGGGCATGCTACTCAGCGACATGGGACAGCATGAACAGGCATTGAGCGTTTTATTAAAGGCTTTGCCGATTCTGCAGGAATTGAATACCCGCATACAAATAGCTGCTACTTTTGACAGTATCGGCAGCGTTTATGCTCGAACTGGAGCGTTCCCATCCGCACTTGAAGCCTATCAGAAAGCATTGCTGATTTGGCGTGCAACCGGAGACAGAGAAAGTTCACGAATTACATTAGGAAATATTGGTGATGTATTCACGCAATCCGGTCAACATATCCTGGCAATTGTTTTTTATAAACAAGCGGTCAACATTTCCGAGGCAATACGTGAAGAACTGCAGGTTTTGCCCGAGCAGGAACAAAAAGCGTATTTAAATAAGGTTCAGGGTTTTTACCGAAGTCTTGCCGATTTATTACTGCAGCAAGACAGAGTAATCGAGGCTCAGCAGGTTTTGGATTTATTGAAAATTCAGGAAGCTGCAAATTTTTTAGGGCCGGTTCGAGGCAATATAAATACGGCCAATGGTATTACCACTTTATCTCCAGAACAGGAAATCGAGAAACGTTATGCGATGTTACAGCAGGAAGCGATTCGTGTCGGGAAGGAATTAGCTGAATTAAGTAAAATCGAAAGAAATGTCCGCACTGAGGAGCAGAATAGTAAATTTCAGCTTTTATTTGTACAGGAACAACAATTACAAAGAGCTTTCGTAAATTTTGTTGAAAGTGATGAAATCAGAGACTTAGTGGATCAATTAAGTCGGGAAGTTCGCACCCAAATGCCTGCATTGGAGCAACTGAGGCCACTTAGAGATAATTTGAAACGCTTAGGTGAAAATGTGGTTTTGTTGTATCCCTTGGTACTTGAAGATCGTTTGGAAATCGTTTTAGCCACAGGTTTAAGTCCACCTGTGCATGTGTCGGTACCCATTGACCATCAAGAACTTAATCAAACGGTATTGGATTTTCGCACTGCTTTAGTTAAACGGCAGGCCAATATCCAGGAATCAGCCCAAATTTTATACGGTTGGCTTATTGAGCCTGTGGCGCATCTGTTAAATGAAATAGGCGCTGACACAATACTGTATGCACCTGACGGTGTGCTACGTTATGTTCCTTTGGCCGCTTTATACGACGGAGATCAATGGTTAGCCCAGCGATTTAAAATAAACAATATTACTGCATTTTCTTTAACCGATCTTGATACTAAACCCGTTAAAGAACCGAAGTTATTAGCTGCGGCATTTGCCAGCGGCGATTTTAGTTTTTCTATAGGGGAGCAGGCTTTCAATTTTAAAGGATTGCCGTATGCCGGTCAGGAAGTAAATAATCTGGCTATGTTATATCCTGATATGCTGAAGCTATTGGATCAGAACTTCAATCCAGCTGCAGTAGTTCCCGAATTAAACAGCTTCAATATTGTACATTTTGCAACGCACGCAGCCTTGGTTTCAGGCAAGGCATATGAATCATTCATTTTATTCGGCAACGGAGAAAGAGTAACTGTCGATCAAGTCAAGTACGATTGGACGTTGACTAATGTTGATTTGATTGTGCTGAGTGCTTGTGAAACGGCCTTAGGTGCAGTCATTGGTAAAGGTGAGGAAATCCTCGGGCTTGGTTTTTTAATGGAAAGCGCCGGAGCGAGGGCGACGCTTGCTTCACTTTGGTCGGTCGATGACGGCGGTACTCAGCAGTTGATGAATGAATTTTATAGCATACTCAAACTACCGGGTGTTACTAAAGCTGAAGCGCTACAAAAAGCGCAAATAGCAATGCTTGAAGAAACCCACGACTCAGCGGATGATGGACAGCGAGGCGTTCAATCCGGTAACCAGGATGCGGTTATTCAAAGTCTGGGTTCATATCGTCATCCTTATTATTGGGCGCCTTTTATTTTGATCGGTAATGGTTTGTAAGACTTGAATTGCAAGAGGAGCTTGCAGAAAGGTGTCATAACATTAATAATATCAGATCTAGTGAACAGAAAAAATGCAAGGAGAAGAACATGTATCGATCCAGCGTAAGCATTATTATTTGTTTTGTTCTATTTTTTCAATTATCCGGTTGCGCTCAGAACATCCAAAAAAATGACCAAGAGTTCGAGCAAGTGTTTGATGCATTAACTCCGGGGATTTTTCTGGATGAAACACGTGCCTTAATCCCTGAAGGTATGGAATTAAAAGAGGTTTATCCAGCTGGGGTTAAATTAACCAAGGTGTCGGAAGGCTTTCGCGGTAAGCTTTATAATGATGCAGCAGGTTATTGTACGATTGGTTACGGTCATTTAATTTATAAGCAGTCTTGTAACGGCACTGAAAAACAAGAATTCAGATTAGGCATCACTGAACCGCGCGGCGAAGAAATCCTAGTTGTCGATATGGATTGGGCAAAGTACTCTGTCATGAATTCAGTATCAGTTGATTTGACTGAAGGCCAATATGCGGCGCTTGTTGATTTTGTATTTAATATAGGTAGTGGCAATTTTAATAAATCCACTTTACTCAAAAAAGTAAATGCCGGACAACATGACAAAGTGCCGCTTCAACTCAGGCGCTGGGTGAGGGCAGGTGGTGAAGTTTGGCCAGGGCTGGTAACGCGACGGGAGCGAGAAATAGATTTATATTTGGAAGGTACGGCTATTCCACGTTTGTTGCCGCAAGCAGGGGAAGAGTTGCCAGCAATCGATATCCGTGTAGGCGAATAGTACCAAAGGTTTTCTAATACATAAATGCTAATAATGATAAAGTGGCAATAATATGGATGATTTTGTAAATTCCAAGGCTATGATCGCGCCAGGTGTAGCCGGAAGTGCTACGACTATGATTACCGGGACACTGGTAACTACATTTGGGTTTCCAGGCGCTGTAACTGCGCTTGCTGTAAGTTTTGTATTTGGGCTTATGGTTTTGGCAGATAAAACGCTTACAATGTCCTACAAATTGCTCTTTTATGTGATCAATTCGATGATAATATTTTCCGTCGCAGTCGGTCTGAACCAGTCGGGAATGGCAATTATTGAACGCGATAAACCGGTGTCAACAATGGAACGATCTTTAGATTCTGCCGATGATGAGCAATCAAATTCTGCAGAAGCAAAACAATTTTTTCAAGAATGGTTTTAAGTTTTAAATGTGCGTTTTTACAATCTTCATAAATGGTTAGCAAGAGATCTCTTGTAACCTGGAGAGCGGCTTAACCAACAAGGATAAAAGCAGCCCAAAAATAAGGATCGGAGTAATTTTTCGCACTCGAAGTTATTTCACTTGCTGATAGTTGCACACCACGCGCCGAACAATTGACACTTTCCTGCCTCTGTTGGATATCTTCTTCACTGAGATTGCGTAGCTCATTTTGGGCTTTTTGTAGTGCAGTTGCAGCAGGAACGCCATTTCGTAAGTGCCGATAAAACTGTTCCATCAGCAAACTGGTGGCAAGATCATCTATCGGCCATAAAGTGGTCACGGCCGAACGTGCACCAGCAGACAACAAACCACGGGTGAGGCCGAGTACATCATCACCGCGGGTCACTTCTCCTTGCGCAGTACGGCACGCGCTCAATACGACTAAATCAGCATTCAGCTGTGAACCCATTAACTCATAGACGGTCAGTGCGTCACCATTGGCGAGAAGTATGGATGACAATAAGGGCGACTCGTCAGAAAGAATGCCATGGGTCGCAAAATGTAAAATTAGATACTCATCTAGCGCGTCACGCACTGCTTTTTTAGTCGCTTGGCTCCCGATCAACGCATGACCTTGGGGAAATAGCCTGGCTACGTAAAGTGCTTCCTTTTCCGCCGCCGCTAATGAAGGTTGGGGGATAGATTGTTTTGCAAAGCGTGGCTGATATGACATGTTTGCTGGATTGCCAATCGCTAAGATACGGTCGGGCGAAGAAAGTGGCCGATCAATTTGTACGAACTGCAGCATACTGGCACTTGGCAGATACGAGATGCTGTGATTCGCTACCAAGGGCTGCCCGTTCAACGGTAGCGATTGAAAAGGCAATTGATGCATCTTACCGTAGGGCACGATAAGCAAACGGGTATGCGCTTCAATTAAGCTTACCAGCGGTGCTAGCAACAGGCTGCTTAATTCATCTCCGAGACTATCGATCGGTGTGCGTTGTTCGCAGGCTCGATGAAATGATTCAATCTGGCGATTGAGTCGATTGCCATCTATCGCCGCACGGTGTGAGTGTACCTGGCCATTGTGTGTGATTCCCCATATCAGCAGGTCATCGAAGCTAAAATAGTATTGAATTAATGCCGCGCCATCAGGAAGGTGGCCAACGATCGTATCAATTCCAAGCACTGTCGCCTGGGGATTAATTACCTGATAGAAGTTGGGGTCGGATTTGGCCAGTGTTTGTTCTAATTGACGCAAGTGTTCCTCATCTTCAATGATATGCTGGTTCAGATAAGCCATGCGTTCGGCACTTGGTGATGACTGGCTTTGTTCGGCGCCCAACAGGCTGTGCCAGGTTGTGAGCTTGGCATTTGCCTCATGCCAGGTACGCACCGCAGAACTGGCTTTCGAACCAAGCTTCGAGGTTCCGACGCCGTTGGCCATCAGGTCGAGCAAACCACGGGCCTTGCCCCGTTCTGCATAACCATAGGCTTTCGCGAGCAAGCTTTGATGACTGGCATGATCTCCGCTAGCTGTTGCCTGTTCTGCCAATTTCAGGGTTGTGCGTGCTGCACCAAAATAGATATTCTGTGCGCTAAGGCTGTTAGCCAGTGCAGTCTTTAACTGATCGCGACTAATCTGCTGACGACGAGTTTTTAATTGAGTGATTGCCTGATCGTAATAACCGGCCGCTTGCTGCAAGAAACCCAATCCTTCATAGGTAGCACCATAATCGTTTAATGCTTCCCAAGGCTTATCTTCATCACTTTGCCACCAGTCCTTGCCAGCCAGGGATTCCAATGTCTGAAGGTGAAACCGTGCTTCTTCATAGGCTTTGATTTTTCGGAAAAAAGAAGACGCTTGTACATGAGTCCTTCGATCTTGTAGGCGTAACTGCTGGGCCGCTTGCTCGCCGCCCATAAGCGACAGTAACTTTCTTATGTCGCTGCTGATTCCTGCATTCGCGCCGCCATGATCGAGGTAGCGTTGAAAAGCTTTCTTAGCTCGGTCATCGTCATGTGCATATGCATAGACGATAGCCTCTTTGAAATCTTGTTGCGCCGAAGCTGCCTCACCTGCTGCTGTTATTGCGGCTTTCATCCATTGTTTCATTGCTGCCTTGTCGCCACGCTCGCGTGCTTTCTGCAGTCGTAGCGTTGGCACCATGTAGCTGAGTTGAATGAGTTCCTGGACATATTGGTCCATTAGTGCTTCAATTGGCGCATACTCCGGTACGGTATGCTGGGGGTCCGGAGCGGGGAATTGATTGACGAGATCTTGAATCTGTTTAATAATCAACGCCATCGCATCAGGATCATCACGGTTCATATGGAGCATAAAAAGGCTACGTAGAAGATCCAACTGCAGGAAGACCTTTATACGCTTCCAATCCACGCCTTTGTGGTCTTTGTCCCGGGTTATTTTGTATAGTTGGATCCCCCTGTCAAGCATAGTAATTGCTTCCGAGAATTCACCCAAACCCAATAGTAACTGTCCCTGATCAACTGCAGTTTTAGCTTGGTAGGTGACGGCTCCCAGTGCCTCATATAGCGATTCCGCCACACGGTAGCTTGCTAACGCCCGTTCATAGTCACCATCGCGCAGCAACCAGTG
>JAJFJK010000006.1 GCA_021774075.1 Nitrosomonas sp.
CTGTGTGACTGCCATAACGATACTCCCCTACTTTTAGTATCATGGTACGTCCAAAATTATAAAAGATAAATCTGACCGCCTTAAAGGCGGTGGTTTTAACCTTACTTCGGACTAATAAACTCACTATGCTCCCACCTGCAACAGCAGGTGCGAACTCCGCCATCTTTCGATCAAAAAATGGCGCCGTCCAAGGGCCTGGTTGTTGCACAATAATCGGAATTCCTGCTAACTGAGCTGATAAATAAGATGGAAGATTCCATCCGATAAGTACAGCATCGGCATTTACCTGACGTAATGCATCGACCTCTGCTGGCACATACGCTTTCAGTTCTTCGTAGGTAAAGAAGCTACTACTTAATGACTTATTTCCCTCTCCCCGATTGTATGTCATATATTCATTCGCACGTTCCGGAGACATGGTTGGAGTGATCGAGACAACCTCAAACCCCGCCTCGCGCGCAAACGATTCATAGGGTCCACCATGACTAAAGAAAATCACTTCTTGTTCTAGCTTACGAAGGGCATTACCAATTTCGATCAAACGGGAGACCTCTGAAAGATAGAAAAAGTGTGGAAAACAAATGATTTTCATTAAAGCTCTAAAGACCTCCATAATCCGTTAATGCTGCGCTGCATAACAAGTAATTATATAGTTTCCATACTTTTGGCATTAATAGCAACAGAGTCGTTATGCTTGCAAAGTTTGCTAACTATATATCATCCTAAATGAAACGGTATACAGTTCTGAAGATCATGACAGTACTGGCTGTCTCATAGTACTTGGTCAGTTTATTGGAAGAAATTGACTGGCTGGTTTTGGCAAAAACGGGCATTTCAATGATGCCAATTGTCGAAGCATACTCAAGTTATTCTATTACAAGCTCTTATTATTCTGCATTTCATAAGCAAGTGCCTTAGCCAATTCCGTCACATTAGACGGCATTACTTCCCTTGGTGATTTTAATTGCTTAAAAATCTCACCTTGCCTGTGATGCTGCACTGCACCATAGCTAGTAAAAGTAGTCACTCTACCTTCAAAAACTGCGTCGCAGCCCCCATGTACAAGCAATTACGCATCTGTTGTCGCGTCAAAGGGACGCCGCTATTTACACGATCAAAAATGTCCAAACGCGCTTGCTCAGGCACCTTTGCATCAATCACATAGAGAATCAGGTTGCAATCCTCGATGCGATTTTGCATCTTTGGCGAAAGTCCTCGAAAATATTTTTTGTTCAGCTCTGTCTGATCGGGAAGCTTAAGTTGAAACTCGTTATTCACGAACCGCTGAAACGTTGACAATCGTTGCAGCCCATCCACAACAACCATGCGGCCTTCTTCATCTTCTCCCAGATAGAAAACGGGGAGGGGAATTCTCATCAGAACAGACTCGATAAGCTTGCTTTGCTTATCCTCTTGCCAAATGAAGTCACGCTGAAAATCTGGATTCATGATGAAGGTATTCTTCTCAATCCTCCTTAGAACGTCGTGAACCGTACGGTTTTCATTTCTTATTAGCAGAGTATCAATTGGATACTCTCCCAAAGAGTCATCCTCGTTCCCACTGCCGAGGCCTTCGATATCCTCATCCTCAGTAACCTGTTTTACATTCATTTGAGTCCCATTCATCGATCTTATCTATTGTAAGTAAAGCTCTATTGTCAATAGTTGTAAAAAGTGAAAATTTAAAAATTGTTTGGATGCTTCGTGCATTTGCAATTATAGACACAATTCACTATCAGCATCTTAGCGAAAAATATCTGAGTATTCTGGGTAAAGCCACCCTCAATATCGAGTCCGGATCGAGAAGTAAATTAGAACTTGTACTGACCGACCGCAACTGGCACACAGCAAAAATTTACTCTCCAAAATTTGCTCCAGAAAAGTAGCAATTCGTGCCCCACTTTTAACCTCTATTCGGAAACGCGGGGACACGAAACGGGATCAATGGCTGGATCAATGGGGTCAGTCTCGTTTGGGATCAATGGGGTCAGTCTCGTTTGAAACTAAAATAAACTTATAACCATTAGTTCATGGGTTTACATAATCCCACTTTGGGTCGCAAGCCAGCCGTCAAATTGCATCGAAACCACACTACAAAATCAGCATAAATCCGAATTGCTACCCTTTATAGTATCATTTTCAAAATCCTTTTGAATTTCAATTAATTCTGATTCAGCAATGCTCCAAGTTAGCCGCCTATCAGCACCACTAAATATCAAAGTAAAGTGGAAACTTTCCATGACTTAAATCGGATATCATCACATTGGCCTCTTAACAAAGAGAGCAATTCTTAATTCCTGAACAAAAGAATAAACAGGATGGTTGATGACAGACTACCAATATCACGCCTTTGTATCGCATAACAGTGCTGACAAGCCCGCTGTAGAATTCATCACTGCAGCGCTGGAAGCTCAGAACGTGCACTGCTTTCTGGATAAGTGGGATATCCTGCCCAAAGACCAATGGTTGAGAAACCTTGAAAGCGGATTGACCGATAGTCGCGTAATCCTAATTTTTATTGGTACCAACGGCATCGGCCCTTATCAGCAAGCGGAGGCCGATGTTGCTTTACGGCGTCAAATTGGGCAGCGTCAAGACTGCATTATTCCGGTGTTATTGCCGGGTGCGTCACCGGAAGATATCGCCAAACTATCCCCTTTTCTTCAGGGAACTAATGCCTTGAGATTTCACAATCTGGATGATCCACTGCCCCATCGTTTGTTGGTTGGGTTAATACGTGGAGAAGACCCCAATCACCTACGCGAATTAATCCGTAATGAGGCGCACGCCCCGGCTGATCTGCTGCAAACACTTAATCATTGGTTGAGTGGCTTGCACATTGAGTGGCGGGAAAACGAATGCCTGATTAGCGAAGGCCAAGGACAACGCTGCCTTAATATCCCCGATCTCAGCAGCAGCTTTAACCCCAACAGCATTGAATACCTGCTGAGTTGGAAGAGCCGATTGACCAAATTATTTGGCAGAGAACAAGAACTCAAAGCGTTACACGACTGGGCAGATGCTGACAACACCATCAGCATACGCCTGATCGTTGGTGAAGGCGGCACAGGTAAAACCCGGCTGGCCTTTGAGTTTGCGCGTCAATTAAAACAACAAAAAAACTGGCAAGCAGGTGAGGCAAAAGGACTGGCGGGGTGCTGGTATACCAGTCATTCAGGCACGCTACTGGTTATTGATTATCCAGAGCAAAACACAGAAAAAATAACCGCACTGCTGGAAGCCCTGAGCAGGCAACCCCCAGAGCGTAAGCTACGCGTTTTATTACTGGGTCGCAATGGTGATTTTCTAGGCAAACTCACCCAAACGACACAAGAAATTATCGCCCCGCAAATTCGATTAGAAGGTTTGTCAGCAGATAATGCCGCCGCTTGGGAATTATTCCAGCAAGCCTGGCAGCAGTTACATGCACGTAAAAAAAAAACCGCCCCAGCACTGCCCATGACACAGGAAATTTTTGACCAATGGCAACAGCAAAATACAGCACACCGCCGCCCGCTGTTTGTGCTCGCATTGGCAGTACGATTGATGCACGATCCATTAGCCAAAGAATTGAATGCCCAAGCTATCATTCGTGCATTAACCCAACACTATGAAATCAACCGGCTAACAAAAGAAGCAAAACAACAAACACCACCAATCAATCAATACAGCCTGATCATACTGCGCGCACTGGCAGCGTTATCAGGTCAATTGGAAAGCCCAGCACTACGCGACTTAATCCAGGCCAGTGAAACGCTCAAGCTGGACATTCAGTTGCCCACATTGCCCCAACTTAAAGAAACCAGCCTATGGGATCAAAAGGCCATTCATGCATTGCAACCCGATCTATTGGCCGCTGATCTACTCCACTATGCTTTAACTGAACTGGCTGACGATCAAGCAGGCGAATGGCAATACCTTGGGCTGGAAGCAGCACCCAATATGGCAGAAGCCAGCTCAATCTTTGGACGGCTAATCCACGATGCACAGTACGTGCTGCATCAGCCCTGGCCCTTGCCGCAACTGACGGATTGGGTGTGTCAGGAAACTGAACGTTGCCAAAAGTTGAATGATGCCCTGAATCGAGATTACCTGGAACGCACGCTGTTACCCTTGGCAATAGCCACTGCGCGCATCCTGTTAGAACAAGACAATTCACCACCAACACAAGCATATTACCTGATCATCCTGTCGAGTCGTCTGGCTGACAATGGGCGGCGTGTAGACGCGTTAGCTGCCATTCAACGCTCCGTTGCGATTTGCGAGCAACTGGCCGCTGACAACTTTGCCACTTATGGGCCGGGTTTGGCACAAAGTCTGAATAACCTGTCGAATCGTCTGGCTGACCACGGGCAGCGTGTGGACGCGTTAGCTGCCATTCAACGCGCCGTCGATATTTACGAAAAACTGGCCGCTGAGAACTTTGCCGCTTATGTGCCGGATTTGGCAATGAGTTTGAACAACCTGTCGA
>JAJFJK010000051.1 GCA_021774075.1 Nitrosomonas sp.
GAGTGAGTTGCTTTTGGCTTTTGTAAGTGATCATGTGCAAGCTTTTTGGTGGTATCTCGTTGTTTTACTTGCATTATTATATCAAAAAATAGACAAATATACCATGCAATCATATGGTTATAGTTTCTGAGTGGACTCTACTTACTTTTTGTATAAGGGTTAGAACTCGATGTCCTGAGTTTGAAAAATTATTCAATTTTTTCTCTTTTATTTATTTTGCTTGATGCTACATATTTGATTAAGCGTATATTAATGTATTTTTACTTTTTTTGTATAGCCTACAAAACTTGACATCCAGCAACCATTTCTGTAACTTTCGCTGCTCTTACTTCAGGTGCCTTCAGAGACTTTTCTTTGAAGGTTAAACGGGAAGCTGGTGCGTTCTGATTTGATTCAGGCAATGCCAGCACTGCCCCCGCAACGGTAAATGAGTTAACGGTTTGTAATATGCCACTGTGTAACAACATGGGAAGGTGCAAATCAGGAATTAACATTCCGCTCATGAGTCCGGAGACCGGCCTGAAGGGCGCTTTTGAAAATTCAGAGTTCGCCCAAATGCAAGGCGCAGAAAAAATTTTGCAGCGCAGCATATGCTTTATATGTAAGCAATAAATTTTTTCTGTAAAACAGCAGTTGGGATGAAATCTGGATTTTTAGAAGTGCCCTTAAGTAAATACTACGGTATTGCGGCGGGCAATAGTCGGCATTTCGATTGGTTTTTTCAAACTGGTCTGTTTGTCTATTTCTAAATTCCTCTGCATACCTTCACTTTTAAATTGAAAACGCGCGGGTGTGCGCGGAGGAATTAGATTATGCAAAAATGCCGACTATCGGCAATGGCTGTGCTATGGCTTAGTACGGCTACGACGGGATTTGCCCAGAATGCAAATCATCATGAACCTGTTATCGTTACAGCAACGCGAACAGCGCAAACCGCTGATGCATCGCTGGCTTCAGTAACGGTTATTTCACGCGCGGATATTGAGCGTCAGCAAGCGCGTTCGATTCAGGATTTGTTTCGTGGTTTGCCGGGTATCAGTATCGCCAACAATGGCGGGCCGGGAAAAAATACTTCCATATTTATGCGCGGCACGGAGTCCGATCATGTGCTGGTAATGATTGATAACATCAAGGTGGGTTCAGCCACATCAGGCACTACGGCATTCCAAAATATTCCAATTGAACAGATTGAGCGCATTGAGATTGTTCGCGGCCCGCGTTCCAGTTTATATGGCTCTGAGGCCATTGGTGGTGTGATCCATATTTTCACGCGCAAGGGTGATGGCGGTGGTTACAAACCCAGCTTTAGTTTTGGCGGCGGCAGCTACGGCTCACTGAATGGTTCGGTTGGGCTTTCCGGCGGTGGCAAACAAGGCTGGTTTAATCTGTCGGCCAGTGGCGAGGGTACGAGAGGCTTCAATGCTTGTACCGGGAAACCTTCTCCTGGCGGTGCAGGTTGTTTTACCGATGAGCAAACTGACCGAGATGGTTATCGAAATGTTGCCGGGTCTGCACGAGCCGGTTATCGTTTCCAGAATGGCCTCGAGGTTGATGCCAGCTTTTTGCATTCAGCCGGCAAAACAAGGTTTGATGGAAACTTTGTTAATAAGTCTGAGTTAGCACAACAGGTACTTGGCGGCACGGCCCGCTTCTCGCCAGTGGATTTCTGGCGCATCAATCTAATTGCCGGTCGCAGCAAGGAAAATTCGGATAATTTCAAGGGCAACACTTTTCAAAGTCGATTTAATACCATACGCGATACAATCACCTTACAAAATGATTTAACACTGGGTAAACACCACTTGTTAACGATAGGTTCAGATTATCAAAACGACCATGTCAACAGCACTGAAGCTTTTGCTGTTGATACACGAAATAATTGGGGTGCCTTCGCGCAACATCAGGCGACCTTTGACAAGCATAATATCCAATTGTCTTTACGTCACGATGACAATGAACAATTTGGCAGCCGCGTCACAGGGGGGGCTGGATGGGGTTACGCACTCAACGAAAAAATTCGCTTGATCGCCAATTTTGGTAGCGCCTATAAAGCACCCACATTTAATGAGCTTTATTTTCCCGGCTTTGGCAATGCTAATCTGCGCCCGGAAGAATCACGCAGTTTTGAGTTTGGCACACGTGGCAATATGGACTGGGGCAATTGGTCGCTTACAGTGTATGAAACGCGCATTGATAATTTGATCGCAACCGCATTTGATGATGCTGAGGAAAAATTCTTTCCTGATAATATTGGTGAAGCACGTATCCGTGGACTGGAAGCTGTTGTCAATACACAAATAAAAGGCTGGCAACTGAATGGCAACCTGACTTTTCTTGACCCTGAAAACCGGTCTTCCGGTGCAGATAAGGGTAAACTATTACCCAGACGTTCTGAGCAGTCTTTCCGTCTGGATGCCAATCGCACATTTTTTGACAAATATTTGTTAGGCGCAATGTTTCTTGCCGAAGGCGAACGCCAAGATAATGTAGCCAATACGCGCAAACTCGACAGTTACACCAAATTTGACCTGCGGGCTGAATACAATATTAATAAAAACTGGCGTTTACAAGGACGCATCGAAAATTTATTTGATGTACGCTACGAAACCGCTTCATTTTTCAATCAACCGGGACGGAATTTTTTTGTAACCCTACGTTACCAGCCTTCGAGCTAAATAAAATGTATATTTCCAATATTAACGACTGCACAATCACAGCCATACCTTGCGAACAAGGCAATTCTGTTATTCTGATACGTTTTATATCTTAACAATCTTTAGAGGAATCAAACATGTTGACACTATCCATCCGCAGCCAATTTGGTATTGGCCTGGCACTTGTACTGCTCATGATTATGACGCGCGGTTATCATTTTTCTTCCGTACATAACCTGCCGGGTGCATCCTGGGCAATTTTCTTTTTGGCCGGCGTGTATTTGCGTTCGGCCTGGCCGTTATTGGGGTTCTTCGCGCTGACCTGGTTGCTGGATTATGCGGGCTACACCTGGGGCGGCACCAGCGGTTTTTGTTTGACGCCGGCTTATATTTTCCTGTTACCGGCTTACGCATCACTATGGTTGGCAGGACGTTGGTATGCCAATAGACATCAGTTTGCGTGGCGCACGTTTATGCCGCTTTCCTTCAGTATCATGGCAGGTTTAACAGTATGTGAATTATTCTCCAGCGGCGGCTTTTATTTCTTCTCTGGACGCTTTGAAGAAACCACATTGTTTGAATTTAGTGAGCGATTAATTAGATTCTTCCCTATGTATATTGAATCGTTCGTATTTTATGCGGGTATTGCAATCGTAACGCATGCCGCGTTTGAATTGATAAATCAGCAATCCAATCCGCGCAGCGGCACGACAGGGTAGCAATATGGGCACCTCTAAGAATCCAGATTTCATCCCAACTGCTGCGTTGCGAAAGAGAATTCCTTGCTTACATATCAACCATATGCTGCGCTGCAAAATTTTTTACGCGCCTTGCATTTGGGCGAACTCTGAATTCTTAGAGGCACCCATATGACGGATACCGAGCGTGCTGAGCGCCACCGTAATCGCATGCAGCGTAAAAAAGAAGTGGTTGATGCGGCCATTACACGCGCTGATAAAGAAAAAGGCTTGCTGTTAGTCCATACGGGCAATGGCAAAGGCAAATCCAGCTCGGCTTTTGGCATGATTGCACGTGCCTTGGGACATGGCATGCATGTGGGTGTGGCACAGTTTATCAAAGGCCGCTCGGATACCGGTGAAGAAGCGTTTTTCCGCAAACAGGAAAATGTAGTCTGGCACGTCTTGGGAGAAGGTTTCACCTGGGATACACAAAATCTGGCACGGGATACCGAAACGGCACAACATGGCTGGGCCACTGTGCAGGAAATGCTGCGCGACCCGACACTGGATTTGATTATCCTGGATGAATTGACCTATCCACTCAAGTTTGGCTGGCTGGATTTATCTGCAGTATTACATGATTTAGAAAATCGTCCAGCCATGCAGCATGTTGTCATAACCGGGCGTGGTGCACCCGATGCGCTTTGTGAAGCGGCCGATACCATAACTGAAATGCGCGATATCAAACATGCCTTCCGGGCGGGTATTCAAGCACAGAAAGGAATCGATTTGTGAGACAGTGCCCGGCATTGCTGATTAGCGCTCCGGCATCCGGGCAAGGCAAAACAACGGTTACTGCCGCAATGGCCCGATTTCATAGAAGCCGTGGTCGCAAGGTTCGTGTATTCAAGGCTGGGCCTGATTTTCTTGATCCAATGATTTTGCAACAAGCATCCGGTTATCCAGTTTATCAACTGGATTTATGGATGGTTGGTCAAGCGCATTGCCAGCAACTGCTATATCAAGCTGCAGCCACAGCAGATTTAATTCTAATCGAAGGGGTTATGGGACTGTTCGATGGCGAGCCGTCCAGTGCCGACCTTTCAGCAGCATTCGGCATTCCCGTGTTAGCCGTGATTGATGCGACGGCGATGGCGCAAACTTTCGGTGCCGTGGCACATGGGTTGGCTACTTATCAACCCACATGCAAAATTGCCGGTGTATTGGCTAACCGCGCGGGAAGCCTTGTACATGAGGAAATGCTCAGAGAAAGTTTGCCAAATAATCTGGCCTGGTTTGGGGCACTGCCACGCCATGAGAAAGGCAATTTACCCAGCCGCCACCTGGGCCTAGTACAAGCAAAAGAAATTAACAATCTAGAACATTCTCTGGATCAATTAGCCGATAATCTATCTACTACCGGCCTGGATAAGCTGCCATCTGATGTCGTCTTTAACGCATCCGGCGCGTTGCCTGATCAATTACCCTCGCTTGAAGGAATACGTATCGCAGTTGCTTCAGATGCAGCTTTTAGCTTTATCTATCAAGCAAACTTAGACTTGCTACAGGCCATGGGTGCTGAACTGAATTTTTTCTCGCCACTTGATGATACCGTGCTGCCAGAAGTGGATAGTCTGTACTTGCCAGGCGGTTACCCTGAGTTACACCTGGAAAAACTTATGGCTAATCACGACATTCACAACGCTATTCATGCGCATTATGCTGCCGGCAAACCCATTGTTGCAGAATGTGGCGGCATGCTTTATTTACTGACAACACTAACAGACTGCGATGGAAAAAGTGCAAGACTACTCGACCTGTTTCCCGGCAAAGCGACCATGCAAACCCATTTGGTCAATTTGGGGTTGCATGCTGCCACCTTCCCACAAGGTGAATTACGCGGTCATACCTTCCATCATTCGCAATTGGAAACAGATGTTCAACCTTCAGCCTATACACAGCCAACAAGAAAAGGGCTGCGGTCTGAGGCATTATTCAGTTTAGGGCGACTAACTGCATCCTATATGCATTGGTATCTGCCTTCAAACCCGGCTGTCACTGCGGCATTATTTTCACCATGAAAAAACATATCTTTAATGAATCGGAACGGGAAGCCATTTACCGTGTTATCGCCGAGCGCCGTGACATGCGTCACTTTCTTCCCGACCCAGTAGACCCAATTGTATTGAAACGCATACTTGCCGCCGCACACCAGGCACCCAGCGTGGGCCTAATGCAACCCTGGCGGTTTATACGCATCACTGACATTCAATTGCGCAGCGCCATAGCCGCATTGGTAGAGGAAGAACGTGTACACACAGCCAAAGCCATGGCCGAGCGGAGCGATGAATTCATGCGTCTAAAAGTTGATGGCATTTTAGAATGTGGCGAGCTTCTAGTCGCTGCATTGGGTGACAAACGTGAGCAACATATCTTTGGCCGCCGCACCTTACCGGAAATGGATCTGGCTTCGGTAGCCTGCGCCATTCAAAACTTATGGCTGACCGCACGTGCTGAAGGTTTGGGCATGGGCTGGGTTTCATTGTTTGACCCTGAACAACTTGCCCAATTGCTAAACATGCCTGCGGGCAGCAAACCTGTCGCTATTTTGTGTTTGGGTCATGTCGAAGCCTTTTATCCCGCACCGATGTTAAAAATAGCGGGCTGGGCAGATGAGCGCCCTTTACAGGAATTATTATTTCATAACACCTGGGGCAGTATAGAAGAATGAGCATCACGCTTGTTGTTTTGGCTGCATTACTGCTTGATGCATGGCTCGGTGAACCCCGTCGTTTTCACCCGTTGGTCGGATTTGGAAAACTTGCTGAATACACTGAGCGGCGTTTTTATGCAGACTCAAAGGTGCACGGCTGCATGGCAGTGCTGCTACTGGTAACACCATTGATACTACTCGCAACATTTATAAATTTCATACCCTGGCACTTCGTTGTTGATATTTTAGTGTTATATCTTGCGCTGGGCTGGAATAGCCTGGGCGCGCACGCCCGTATGGTAAAGAGCGCATTGTTTGCAGATAACTTGATTGCAGCACGTCAGCATGTGGGCTTGATACTCAGCCGCGACACAACTGAACTGGATCAAGTTGAAGTCACACAGGGCACCATTGAATCGGTTTTGGAAAATGGTAATGATGCCATTTTTGGCGTTATTTTTTGGTTTATCGTAGCTGGCGCACCTGGTGCAATCGCCTATCGGTTGATCAATACATTGGATGCCATGTGGGGCTATCGTAATGAACGCTACAACCATTTTGGCTGGGCTGCGGCACGCCTGGATGATTGTTTAAACTTCATGCCGGCACGACTCACCGCACTCAGTTATGCACTAACTGGTAGTGTACGTAATGCTTTTGTATGCTGGCAAACACAAGGCACAAGCTGGAAAAGCCCCAATGCAGGGCCGGTTATGGCATCAGGTGCGGGCAGCCTGAGCGTTTCACTCGGCGGCCCTGCCACCTATCACGGCAAACGCGAATCTCGCCCCATACTGGGAACTGGGCGCTTGCCTGATGCGAATGATATTGATCATGCCTTAGGGTTAATAACACGATCATTGATGCTGTGGTTGGTAGTTTTATGTGCAGGAGAATGGTTTGTTAAATTCATCCTGTCCACCTGAGAAATTACACCATGGCGGTCGTCTACGCACCGCAGCCAAGCGCTATAATATTCCTCTCGAAGATTGGGTTGATCTGTCAACTGGCATTAATCCCAATGGCTGGCCAGTTAAAATCATCCCCGCCGCCATGTGGCAGCGATTACCCGAAGATGACGATGAATTGATCGAAGTGGCTTGTCGCTATTATGGCGCACCGTCGCTGTTGCCCGTCGCCGGTTCACAAGCCGCCATTCAGGCGCTCCCACAATTACGCCAACAATCCCGTGTTTGCCTGCTCAGCCCCAGTTATACCGAACACGCCCACGCCTGGCAACGCGCCGATCATCACGTAACAACCGTCACGCCCGAACAAATCGATGACGCTTTACCAGATACTGATGTCCTCGTCATCATCAACCCCAACAACCCAACCGGCGCTGTTTTTTCAGTTGAACAATTACTCGACTGGCACTCACAACTCGCCAAACGTGGCGGCTGGTTAATCGTCGACGAAGCCTTTATGGATGTCACACCTAAGCAGAGTATTGCATCCCATACCGCATCCCCTGGTTTAATCGTATTGCGTTCATTGGGAAAATTCTTTGGTTTAGCGGGGGTGCGCGTGGGTTTTGTCTGCGCCAATGAAACCTTATTGGCGCAAATGGATGTAGTGCTTGGTCCCTGGACAATTAGTAACGCGTCACGCTGGGTTGCGATTCAAGCGCTTCAGGATTATGGCTGGCAGGAAAGAACACGTCTAAACCTCGTCAAAGAAAATGAACGTTTACTATCACTATTGTCACAACACAACTTACCACCCGATGGCGGTTGTGAATTTTTTTTATGGGTCAATACACCCCATGCGGCAACCATTCATGAAAGGCTTTTACGTCAAGGAATTTTGACCCGGCTTTTTAATACACCGCAGAGTTTGCGTTTTGGGCTGCCGGGTACAGAGGTTGAGTGGGGGCGTCTGAGTGAAATATTGATTGGAATTGCTGATATAAGGAAATGAGTACTCAAACATTAATAACTCCTGAATTCGTATATATTGCGTTATGTCATAAAACAATACGAGAACCTCATGAGCGATGAGTTAAGACGTAAGGGACAAAGATTCGCTAAATTTCTGTCTGAACTAACTGGCGAACAAATAGCAGAGGGGAATAAAGCTAATTTCGAATCAGCACAAAATCAATTTGAACGATTTAAAAATGATTACAACCAAGGTCGATGTTATTTATGTCACAAAGAACTCAAGTCATTCAGCAAAAGAACACCGTGTATTCATTGGCTCTTAAAGCCTAAGGGCTTTAAGAAAAAAGATTTATTAGCCATTGCTGACAACTACGGATACTTCCAAATCCAGAGCTTGCTTCGCTGGTATGCTAACGAAGAAAGTTTTGGTAAAAATATTAATAGCTTAAAAGAAGAAGGTTCTGGCAACAAACTGTTTGAAGTGACAATAAAATATAAAAATATTGAGTGGTCTTTTTCATGTGCAAAATCTGATTATATGGGCCATGAAAAATCTCAACACTCCAAACATGCCCACTATCACTTTCAAATGCGAGTTGATAACCGACCATATATTAATTTCAATGACTTCCATTTGCCATTTAGCGAAATGGACATTCTTCACATTGAAACGATGCATTCTCAATCAGCGAGGGTAAAGCAAAGGTAAACTTTTGGAGAGGGGATAGAAGAGCTTATGGCGGATACGGACTTTTTAAACAAAGTCGTATCCGGTGACGCTTTCACTAATAGCGAGAAAGAAGCAAGAGCTCCATTTAAAATAGATTCTTTAGTCTATGCTGGTGAAGGGAAAAAAATAAAAGGTGATGACTTGTACAAGATCATTCAAGAAACGAAAGCTAAAAATGTTCCTGTTGCAAGCTTATTACATAAGCTACCCAATACCGATTCACAAATCATTGTCACCCCAGGCCCAGGTGTAGTTGAACAAACTCCTAGATCCGGGGGTAAAAACAACAAGTGATGACACAGTGTTGAATAAAAAACCCGCCTATTAACTTAAACATGATTAGCGGATGACGCTCCGCTTATCCATCCCATATGAACACTAAAACCCTAATGATCCAAGGCACCACCTCCGACGCAGGCAAAAGTATGCTGGTGACAGCATTGTGCCGTTGGTTGGCGCGGCAGGGTGCTCAGGTTGCACCGTTTAAACCGCAGAATATGGCGTTGAATAGTGTGGTTACTGAAGACGGTGGTGAAATGGGTCGGGCACAGGCGGTTCAGGCACATGCTTGTGGTTTGAAGCCGCATACGGATATGAACCCGGTGTTGCTGAAACCGAATACCGATGTGGGGGCGCAGGTGATCATTCATGGTCATGCCGTCGGCAATATGGATGCTGGTCATTATCACGACTACAAAACGATTGCACTCAACGCCGTACTTGAATCTCATGCGCGACTCACTACCAACTATGACCGAGTCATTGTTGAAGGTGCGGGTTCACCGGCTGAGATTAATTTGCGTGACAATGACATTGCCAATATGGGATTTGCCGAGGCGGTTGATTGTCCGGTGATCCTCATTGCCGACATTGACCGGGGTGGGGTATTTGCCCATTTGGTGGGGACACTGGCGTTACTCAGTGATAGTGAGCAAGCACGCATCAAAGGTTTTGTGATTAATCGTTTTCGGGGTGATATGGCATTGTTGCAATCGGGGCTGGATTGGCTGGAAGAATACACGGGCAAGCCGGTGCTGGGTGTTTTGCCTTATTTGCATGGCTTACATCTTGAGGCGGAAGATGCCGTGCCGCATACTTCTGAGGCTGAAGTCTTTAAAGAAACGCAATGTATCAATATTATTGTTCCTGTCCTACCGCGCATCAGCAATCACACTGATTTTGATCCGCTAAGACTACATCCACAAGTTAACCTACAATTTATTCGGCTTGGTGATGACATCCCATCAGCTGATTTGATTATTCTTCCCGGTTCAAAAAGTGTGCGTGCTGATCTTGAATTGATTCGTCAACATGGTTGGGAAATGGCGATTAAGAAACATTTGCGCTACGGTGGAAAAATCATTGGTATTTGTGGCGGCTTCCAAATGATGGGCAAACTGATTCATGACCCCGATGGGTTGGAAAGTAACGCGGGCAGTAGCAATGCGATGGCATTATTTAACATGAGCACTACACTGGCACCGGATAAACAATTACGTAATGTGTATGGCACATTGGCATTGGATGATTCAACTGTCACTGGCTATGAGATTCATGCAGGTGTCACGACTTATCATTCAATTTACGCGCCAGCCGTTTGTTTAGCGCACGGGTCAGATGGTGCCATGAGTGCGGATGGGATGATTCTTGGTACTTATTTACATGGGCTCTTTGAATCACCAACGGCTTGTACTACATTACTTTCCTGGGCGGGATTAAATGACGCAAAGCCATTTGATTATCACGCATTGCATGAAACAGCAATTAATCGTCTGGCAGATACGATTGAGCAACATATGGATACAGCTCAACTCTATAAGCTCCTTAATCTTGAGAAGGTTCCATCATGACAAACACACATACGCTAATCCTGGGTGGTGTGCGTTCAGGAAAAAGCCGTTTAGCGGAACGATTGGCGATTGAAAGCCAATTGCCAGTGACCTACATTGCTACGGCCACGGCTCAAGATGAGGAAATGCACAAACGTATTGCAATACATCGTAAACAACGGCCTGATCATTGGCATGTTATAGAAGAACCCACCAAACTGGCAGCGGCATTATCAAATGTCACTATTGGACATTGCATTTTGCTCGATTGCCTGACGCTGTGGCTAACGAATCTACTCCTTACCGATGATTCATCATTATTTACGCAAGAACGTGATGCTTTTTTAACCGTATTGCCCACACTTAAAAATCGTATGCTCATTGTCAGCAATGAAACCAATATGGGCATCACACCCCTGGGTGAACTGAGCCGTCGCTATTGTGATGAAGCAGGTAGATTGCATCAAGAAATTGCACAACAATGTGAGCAGGTCATTCTAACTGTTGCCGGCTTGCCACATGTGCTCAAAGGAGAACAGTTGTGAACCAGACGACCACACTTGATTGGTTAAACACACCAATTGCCACGCTTAACACACAAACACAACAAGCCGCTCAGACACGTCAATCACAACTCACCAAACCACCTGGCTCACTTGGTCGTCTTGAAGAAATCGCCATTCAGTTGGCGGCACTACAAGGCACAACGCAACCAAGCGTTCAGCGCGTGCAAATAACAATCTTTGCGGGTGATCATGGCATTGCTTGTGAGGGTGTATCAGCCTTTCCGCAATCGGTTACCAGCCAAATGATTAAGAATTTTGCGCAAGGTGGTGGTGCCATTAATGTTTTAGCCCGCACACTGAATGCCCAGCTCGAAATCATTAACCTCGGCACCGTACATGATACTGCGGCACTAACCAATGTTAAGCATTATCATCTGGGTCAAGGTACAGCCAATTTTCTGTATGAACCAGCCATGAGTATGCAGCAATTATTGCAAGCATTAAACGTAGGTCGTGAAGTTGCTGATCAAGCCAAATGTAATAAAATGCAGTTGTCTATTGGTGGCGAAATGGGTATAGGCAACACCACCAGCGCAACAGCATTGGCAAGCATTTTACTCAATACGCAACCGGTGCATTTGACCGGCCCTGGCACGGGCCTTGATGAGAATGGCATTGCACATAAAATTAGCATTATTGAGCATGCCTTGGCTTTGCATAATCCGAATATTAATACGCCCATTGAAGCACTTTGCTGTGTCGGGGGATTTGAAATAGCTGCTTTAACAGGGGCATATATTCGTGGCGCTCAATTGGGATTACCCATGCTCATTGATGGTTTTATCAGCGCGGTGGCTGCTTTAACGGCTGAACATGTTTCTCCCGGTTGCAAACGCTGGTTTATTTATTCACACCGGTCTTCTGAACCTGGGCATAACATCATTCTCCAGGCACTCAATGCCACGCCATTGATTGACCTGAATATGCGCTTGGGGGAAGGTAGTGGTGCGGCGGTTTCTGTCAGTTTGCTGCGCATGGCTTGTGCGTTGCATAATGAAATGGCCACTTTCGCTGAGGCGCAGGTTTCAACAAAAAATCAATCTGAATAATTTGCTATGGCTAAAATTTCCTATGTTGATCTGCTCAGGCATGGTGAAACTGAAAACAGCAATCGTTTCAACGGTAGTACGGATAATCCACTGACAGCATATGGCTGGACGCAAATGGGAACGAGTGTCGCAGAAACAAGCATACCATGGCATCACATCATTACCTCACCATTAATCCGCTGTGCAGGCTTCGCACAATCAATTGCCGAACGTCATGCCATACCGATGACACAAGATGAGCGCTTCAAGGAAATACATTTTGGTGATTGGGAAGGCCGCTCTTCCAAGGAATTAATGCAAACGGATGCGATTGCGCTGTCTCGTTTCTGGCGCAATCCAATAGAAAATCCACCACCACGGGGGGAGCATTTACTCGATTTTAAAACGCGCGTATTGTCCGCCTGGACGACTATTAATACGCAGTTTACAGACCAAAACATACTGCTGGTCACACATAGTGGCGTCATACGCACACTGCTCTGCCATATCAAACAATATCCGATTGAACGCCTGATGGAGTTTGAAGTGGAACATGGCGCTATCAAACGTATCCAGATAAGCAATCATAAAAACATACGGCAAGCTACGCTAGTCTTATGATGAAGCCATTTCTTGTCGCGCTACAATTCCTCACTCGCTTACCGGTATTTCTAAAAACACAGCCCAATGAAAAACAAATAGGCAACTCTTTGCTCTATTACCCGCTCGTGGGCTTGTTGATCGGCCTATTGTTACTCTCACTGGGTTGGCTATTGAATCACACACAACCACTGGTAACCGCAGCACTGTTAGTTGCTAGCTGGGTTTTACTGACCGGCGCATTACATCTGGACGGTCTGGCGGATAGTTCCGACGCCTGGGTTGGGGGAATGGGTGATCGGGAAAAAACACTGGCAATCATGAAGGATCCAAACTGTGGGCCAAGCGGTGTGGTCGCGCTTATTTTGATCCTGCTACTTAAGTTTGTCGCGCTTTACGGCCTGATTATTGCCAATGAATGGATAACAATATTACTCACCTGCATGCTTGCCCGCACACTGATACCCTTATTATTTCTAACCACACCGTATGTGCGCAGCGATGGACTGGGTTCACCGTTTGCGACACACCAACCACGTCGACTGAGTATTATTGTTGTGGCAGCAACACCGCTGCTAATACTTCTGTTGACCGATAGGGTCTATCTCTGGTTAGTAATCGCAGCGGTCATGGCTTTTCTATTACTTCGCGCCTTGATGATAAAAAGACTTGGCGGAACAACAGGTGATACTGCCGGTGCATTGATAGAAATTACCGAAACAATTGTATTGCTGGCAGCGGTATTGATTCTGGATCCGACAAATAACCTGTTATAAATTACAGAAAGTAAGCTCAAATTCTACATCTTCTTCGTAGACTTTGATTTTTTGATTGGATTGCGATGGAATAAAGCGAATATTCAGCGCGTATTTATTTGCGCTAATTTCTGGCACACAAGGCACATCGCTATTAACCTTAAGTCTTAACATATGCGCCAGATAATCTGAGCCGGTTTGTTGGAAAACACCTTGCTCAGCGACGAACTGGGATGTTTTGCCGCTTTTTCTAAGCAAAAAAAGTACGATATCCATAGCATTACGAATCGGTTGCAGTGGCGCAAGCCATTCATTTAAATCACTGCGGCGTAGTGCTGTGTCCAGATTTAACCAATAATGGTAAGAAGGCAAATCAAACTCACAGACACCACCAGGTATTCCCACACGTTGTTTGATGGACATCAGCCATTCATTCTCACGTAAATGTTCACCAACTTTGCCGGATATATCCAACATTTCCCGGAAAGTAATCTTTATATTATTAAGAATATTATCAAGCACTTCTTCTGAAACATTTGGGTTTCTACGCAACATTCCCAAGACCTGTTTTTGTCGTTCCAGTTCTTGCAACAAATCAGATTTAATGTCCGCACGGCCTGTGATTTCAAGCACCTCAAATAGCGCAATAAGAGAAGAATGATGCTCAATAGCAGAATCTCTCGCAGAGAAAAATTCTATTTTATTAAACAAATCTTCAAGTCGTAATAGAGCACGAATGCGCTCATTAAGAGGATGTTCATAACAAATCACGATTGAATGAATCCTAAGGAAGTGTGGAATATTGGAATCTTGCCCTATGTGACAACTTTACACAAATGAAAATTATATTTCTTACAACATATTTTATTTATTTTTAGGTGTTAGAGAATTCCATATATTTGTGGTGCAACGCTGTGACTTGCTTTTTTAAATTCCCAATATCCTGATTATTCGCAATAATGTCATCCGCGTTTTGCTGACGTGCCGGGCGCGGTACTTGGGTCGCCATTATTGCTTTTACTTGTTGTTCACTTAACTGGCTACGTGCAATAGTGCGTTCAATCTGTACTTGTTCATCACAATCAACAACCAGGATACGTTGCACCATATCATTATAATCTTGTGTCTCCAATAACAAAGGCACAACGACTATACTGTAGGGAGATTGCGCTGCCGTAATACGGCGTGCTGTTTCATTTAATATGAGTGGATGGAGGATTTTTTCAAGCTTTAATCGGAAGCTGTCATCTGAAAAAATCAGATCACGCATTCTGCTTCTATCCAGCGCGCCGTCACCTGTAATAAACACATCCCCAAAAGTATCTTGTATGACAGCGATGGCTGCGCCTTTTGGTTGCGTCAGTTGCCTGGAAATCTCATCCGTATCAATGACATCAATGCCTAAATCCGAGAAAAACGCACTGGCAATTGATTTTCCACAACCAATGCCCCCGGTTAATCCAACCACAAAGGTCATTGATCAAAACAATCCAAAATAAGCATGATTTATTTGTTGTCCCCAGAATAATGCAATCAGCGCACCGCCCACCAAATAGGGACCGAATGGAATGGGTATATTTTTTTTGAGCTTAGCAGCAATCATTAATCCGACACCTACCACTGTTCCAACCAGCGAAGAAAATAGAATGACCAGCGGCAGTATACTCCATCCAAGCCACGCGCCAATAGCAGCCAGCAATTTAAAATCACCATACCCCATTCCTTCTTTACCTGTGATCAGCTTGAAGCCCCAATAAACCAGCCACAAACACAGATAACCCGCAACAGCGCCGATAACCGCTGAATTAATATCAGTGAAGCCGCCCTTCATATTAACCAACAACCCGATCCACACCAATGGCAGTGTGATGTCATCAGGAAGCAACTGTGTATCAATATCGATTACTGCCAGTGCAATTAATGCCCAAACAAAAATCAATGTGGCAAACGTTATAAAGGCAAAGCCAAAATGCCAAGCCACAAAACCACTTAACAGGCCTGTAAAAACCTCGACAATTGGATAACGTATGGAAATACGATCATGACACTTGGAACAGCGCCCTCGTAAGGCCAGGTAACTGATAATTGGAATATTTTCAAGAATTGAAATTGTATGCCCACAATGTGGACATACTGAACGTGGCGTGGCTAAATTAAATGCAGTTAATTCTTTTTCACTTTCGCCACGTAATTCGGCACACTGCTGCTGCCAGGTTCTTTCCATCATTTTGGGTAAGCGATAAATAACGACATTTAAAAAGCTTCCCATCATTAAACCGATAACACTAACGAAGGCGATAAAAGTCGTTGGCGTATCTTGCAGCAGGGCGATAAATGACATAGAAAAAGAATATATTAAATAAGTTTATGTATGCTAATAAGTTGCGTGCCAGATTGCAGTAAATTAGCCAGCAACCATACCCATTTTGAAAATTGGCAAATACATCGCTACCACCATACCACCAATCAGGGTACCAAGCACCACCATAATCACTGGCTCCATCAAACTGGACAAAGCATCCACTGCATCGTCAACCTCAGCTTCGTAGAAATCAGCTACTTTACTTAACATGGAATCCAATGCGCCAGATTCTTCACCGATTGCAACCATTTGCAGCACCATGTTAGGGAATACATTTGCAGCAGCCATGGAAGCCATTAAGCTATTACCGGTACTGACCTCAATTTGAATACTTTTGGTCGCTTCATAATACACATAATTACCTGCTGCACCAGCAACAGAATCTAGAGACTCAACCAATGGCACGCCTGCCGCAAACATTGTTGAGAGGGTACGTGACCAACGTGCGATAGTGGCTTTACGAATGACATCACCAAAAACAGGTAATTTTAATGCCAGCTTATCCATAACACGCTGCATCGCAACCGATCTTTTCCACATATACATGAAACCATAAATCCCACCACCCACGCCGCCGAATATTGCCCACCAATAATCAACAAAAAAATCCGATATTGTCATTACAATAAGTGTTGGCGCGGGTAATTCCGCACCGAACCCTTCAAACATATCCTTGAATGCCGGAATCACGAAAATCATAATGACCGCAGTAATAACAAATGCAACAACAATAATGGATATTGGATAGAATAGTGCGGACTTGATTTTACCTTTGATCGCTTGTATTTTTTCTTTATAGGTCGCCAACCGATCCAATAAAGTATCGAGAATACCAGCCGCTTCACCAGCACCAACCAAATTACAAAATAGCGCGTCAAAGTAAAGCGGATATTTGCGAAATGCATCAGCCAGATTACTTCCGGTTTCAACATCTGCCTTAATATCCATGAGTAATTTACCCACGGCAGCATTGCTATGACCTTTTCCAACAATATCAAATGCCTGCAGTAATGGAACACCTGACTTCATCATTGTGGCAAGCTGACGGGTAAATAATGTAATATCTTTATCTGTGATCGTACCACTAGACTGAACTTTCTTAATTTTTGTGACATTAATGCCTTGGCGGCGCAATGTTGATTTAATAACGACCGTGCCAGCTGCCCGCATTTCTCCTCTAATTACTTTACCGGCCTTATCTTTACCTTCCCACGAATAGCTGATTTCCTTGACCTTCTTCTTCTCTGTGCGTGCTGTCACAGTTGCCATGTTTACTCCTTAATTACCCACGGATATTTAACCCGGAAATTTCATCAGCAATTGGAATCCAATCTGCAACACCTTGAATAACGGATTCTAATTGACTGCTGAGTGGTTATAATTAGTCTGAATTTGCTAGCTATAACGGCAATATTCACAAAATTACTTAGTATTAATTTGAAACGGAGGGATATGAAAAAGACGAACAATATCTGCAATTACATCGATGGATAATCTGTTTTAATGCCCTCAAAAACAGTTAGGTAACGCAGCTTCACACAAAGCTCTTTTTTTATGCGCTTATTGTTGAGCCGCTTGGAATCATTCATAAAAGACAGCATACCTGGCGAAATACGCACTTTGGCCGCTTCACGGGTAATTCGTGCTGGGCGCGGCAAATCAAATTGGTCTGCAACGAAATCAAAGAAATCCCCCATTTTAAGTTGTGAATCATCAGTTGCATGGTAGACCCTACCTGGCTTGGCATAATATAATGCCGCGTAAATTATTCGCGCCAGGTCATCAGCATGAATATGACTGGTAAAACTATCCTCTTCCTCCAAAAGAGTGGGGTGACCTGCACGCAGACGAGCGAGTGGCAGGCGGCTCGCTGCATAAATACCAGGCACACGTAGAATAGAAACAGATCTCTGGTTACGTATCCCCCACCGGCGTATTTGTTTTTCTGCATCAACTCGCCGTAATGCACGATCATTTCCGGGGTTCACAGGATGTGTTTCATCAATAAGTGCGCCGTCACAATTACCATACACACCAGTGGTGCTGATATAGATAAGACGTTGTGGTAAAATCCGATGCTGTAATTTTGTCTGCGCCGTTAATGCAGATAGAAGATGTGCAGTACGTGTGTCATGTGATCCATAACTTGGTGGTGGCGCCAAATGCAATACGAATTGTGCAATACCTGCCAACCTTCCAAGTGTCGAGCGATCATCAAGATCACCATGAATTGGTATGATGCCATGCGAACGTGCTTGATTAAAGTTATCTGGATTACGATATAAACCAAATATTCGGTAATGAGACCGCAGTAGTGATACAGCACGTAATGCAATATCACCACAGCCGACGATTAATAGTGTTCTTTTCATTTAAACTATTCTTTCCTATCCATTGTTATTTTACTTATCCGCAACGCAATGTCATACCAAATTATCATTAAGCCCAGTGGGCAGATCTTAAATACAGAACCCAGTGAAACAATCTTACAAACCGCATTACGTGAAGGTTTTTCATTGCCTTATGGCTGTCGCAACGGTTCATGTGGTATTTGCAAAGGTAAAATCATACAGGGATCGGTTGATTATGGTCAGCATAATGAAGAGACGCTAACTGAAGAAGAAAAACAGGCAGGCAAAGCATTGTTCTGCTGCGCCTCGCCATTAACTGAACTTGTTATTGAATGTCATGAAATTGGTGCAACTAAGGATATTGAAATTAAAACATTACCATGTCGAGTAGAAAAATTGGAGCGTGTGGCTGAAGATGTCATGGTTATTTCTTTGCGACTCCCTGCCAACCAGCGCTTACAGTTTCTTGCAGGGCAATACATTGATATTCTGCTCAAAGATGGAAAACGCCGAAGTTTTTCGTTGGCAAATGCACCGCATGATGATGAATTTCTAGAATTACATGCACGCAATTACCCAGGCGGCGTCTTTGCCGAACATGTATTCACGCACATGAAGGTCAAAGACATGCTTCGGTTTGAAGGACCCTTAGGTTCATTCTTCTTGCGTGACGAACCTGCTGACAGCGCCATTATATTTGTTGCCAGCGGCACAGGCTTTGCGCCAATAAAGAGCATTCTTGAACATGCTTTCTACCAGGAAAACAGCCGAGGCAATAAAAGAAAAATGACTCTTTATTGGGGAGTACGCAACAAAGATGAGCTATATATGACAGATTTAGCTTATAACTGGCAGAAAGAACATGATAACTTCACGTTTATCCCCGTACTTTCTGAAGCATTACCCACGGACAACTGGATAGGCAGAGAAGGCTTGGTACATCAAGCGGTAATGCAAGATTTTGATGATCTTGAGAAACATCAAGTATACGCCTGTGGCGCTCCCGTCATGGTAAAAGCAGCTTACCATGACTTTACCAATCATCGTCATCTACCTAAAGATGGCTTCTTCTCCGATGTCTTCACGCCCTCTACCAGCAATCCGCAAATCACATAGTAGTCAAGTCAAACAGTGCTTCCGCTTTTCTTCCTTAGCTCAACTGCTTTAACGCGAACCCAAGCCCTTTATTGTAATGATCCATAGCCAATTCATGCTTACCTATTTTCTCATTTAGCTGCGCCAGTGCGAAATGTGCAGTGAACCCCGGCTCAACAGAAAGACTGGCTTCTAAATAGCTCTGCGCTTTGCCCCACAGCTCACAATGCGTACATAATTTACCCAATGCTAATAATAAGTGGACATTATTGGGCTGTGATTTCAACCAAACCTCGGCACATTCAATTTGTCTGTTGACATGATAATCCAGGCATTCCGCATACAAACCGATTAATTCATCATCCCAGTTTTCATTAATACACCGCTCAATAATTTTATGCGCCGTAGAGCAGTCACCAAGCGCCATATAAGCACGCGTAATCGCAGCGGTTAATTTACTGTTATTTTTCTCCATTGGAGACAAGCGCATCCAATAGTTATTCAATGACTCAAGATCAGACGCTTTGTACTTAATATTTTTCAAATGTGCATCTTGTCTTAGCTGCGCGACCAATGTTTGGTTAACAGGATCGCGTTTTGCCAATATATCCGTTAACTCAATAACAGCATCCCAGTTTTCGGCTTGTTGTTGCGCTTCCAGTTCCAACCACAAAACCGCTGTTTGCTGTAAACCACCTGTTGAATACAACGATTGCAACGCTTCGAGTGCTTCTTCATAACGGCCATCATTGAGTAACAACTCTGTTTGAGTAACCAATCGCAGCGTTCTTTCATCCGGCGCTTCTTTCTCAACAATCGCCAAATATTCATCACGCAATGACATTTCAGTAAGTTTGTGCGCTGAGCGAGCGGCAATTACGGCACTAACCGCCTTGCTTGCGGATGAATCTGATAATTTTAACGCAGTGGCAGCCCTTTTCTTGGCATGTGCATAATCTCCTTCAAAGTATGCCTTTAGACCTGAAAACAGCATGTTTTCAGCTTTTCTATGCCGATACCCAAAGACCCTTAAAGTCAGTCGAACTAGTATGTAAAAAACAAAAAATGCTGCGAACAAGCATGCTATAAAAATATCGAGTGACAGTTCAATTTTTTCATACGGTGGCATCTCCAATGTAGCTTGTCCTGTAATATCTTTAGCAACAAGTGTTACAGCTACAGCGGCGGCAAATAATGCCAATACCCAAAGTACCAGTCTCATATATTCTCCTAATAGCGTTGGAGCCGGTAATTTTGACTTGCACCAATGCTTGCAGATAAAGCCGGCACACCTATTCCAGCGACATCAGTTTGCAATTGATCCAATGTTTGACGCATCTCAACTACAGGCTCAGGGTTTTTATCAAATTACAATTAATCCAACTTATAGCTGTTTCAATATCAGCTTTCATACTGACCTCATCACGAGAAACAGTGAAGATCTTGCTAATGCCAGTTGTTATACCGAATGCCTGGCTACTTGAAAGTAGTCCTGCAAACCTTGCAGCAAACCTTTGTCTCCAGTAGCAGCTGTTTTCACTACTTTTTCCAACCCAAGATTTTTTGCAGTTTGCGCAATACGTTCATGCGTTGTGAACACCGGCGTTAATTTTATCAATTGTTGGCCAAGCTGGCCTATGATGTCAAATAAATTATGCAATCCCTCGCTACTCGTGATGATAACAGCATTAATTTTGCCTTGTGACCACGATGTCAACAATGGTGTTGCATCAATATTTGGCTTGCCACGATAATAACATTCCGCATATTCAACGACTGCACCACGTTGAATAAGCGTATTCCCCAGCAATTGTCGTCCGCCATTACCACGGAAAATTACGATACGCTTACCCGTCACATGCTGTAATACTTCCATCTCCAACAATGCTTCGCTATCGAAACGTTCAGCCGGGCTAATGACTTCACTGACGCCAAACTGCCGTAGCGCATCAGCACTGCCTTTTCCCACCGTAACCAAACTTAAGTTTGGTGGCAATACACCATGTTTATTAATTAAACACATGGCTTTATTGACCGCATTCGGACTGACAAATATTGCCAAATCAAATTCATGCAAGCGATTAATCAATGCAACCAACGGGCCGAAATCTTTTACATCCGTTATTTCCAACACTGGAAATAACATAGGGTTGCCGCCAATAGCACGGATACCATCTGCCAAAAAATCTGCCTGATGTGTCGGGCGCGTCACTAATATATTCATTCCAGCAAGTGGCTTTACACCAACCAACGCTACTTCCAGCCTTGTTCAGGGACTAAAGCAGCCAGAATCTCATCAGCACCTTGTGCGATTAGGTTTTGTGCTAATTGTTGCCCCATTGCTTCACCAGTTTCCGGCTTGCCGTTTAAGGTTTCACTAACCATACGCTTGCCGTCAGGACTGGCGACAAAACCACGCAAATAAAGATTATCACCATCAATTTCCGCAAAAGCCCCTAACGGTATCTGACAGCTTCCACCCAACACGCGGCTCATGGCACGCTCGGCGCTGACACAATATGCTGTTTCCTGATGATGTAACGGTTGTAACAACGCGACCAAATCTGGTCTGTCAGCACGACACTCTATGCCTAAAGCACCTTGTCCCACCGCAGGCAGACTTTGTTCTGGACTCAGTAATGCAGTAATGCGCTCGGACAACTCAAGCCTTTTTAAGCCCGCCGCTGCTAAAATGATTGCCGCATATTGTCCCTCGTCAAGCTTGCGCAATCGCGTTTGTACATTGCCACGCAAAGGGTTGACTTGTAAGTGCGGAAATTGAGCACGCAACTGACTTTCACGACGCAAACTGGACGTGCCTACAACACTGTTTTCCGGCAGTGCTTCTAAATTTGCAAATTGCGTGGAAACAAAGGCGTCCCGTGGATCTTCACGCGCTGTAATGGTTGCCAGGGTGAATCCTTCCGGCACATTCATGGGCATATCTTTCATTGAATGCACTGCAATATCCGCGCGACCATCTTCCAAAGCCTGCTCCAATTCTTTGACAAACAAGCCTTTTCCGCCAATTTTGGAGAGTGATTGATCGAGTATTTGGTCACCTCGAGTCGTCATGCCGAGTATGCTAATTTCAGTTTGCGGGTATAATTCGCATAAACGCCGCCGAATAAACTTGGCTTGCCACATGGCAAGTAGACTTTCTCGTGAAGCACTTATGATTTTCTGTGGGGGGGTAATAAGTGAATTGGGCATTAAAATAAAATTAATAAATTACAAAAGTTCTTATAGAATTTCTAATTAATTTTTAGCTTGATAGTCGACGCGGTCAATGCAACGAAAAATTTAAACGTTTCAGCATCCAGACATCAAGCCATACATTAATCAGTAATTCTTTAACAATTATCATTTTAGCATGGTCAATGCCAACTGGGTTGTGGCTAATTACGGGCCATGGTCATTTTTAATACTGTAGGTGATGTAACAAAATGAGTATTTCTAGTTCAGAAAACAATAATCCCGAAGATAATTCATTAAATGACAAAGACTTGCCGCTTCGTGACGACATTCGTCTATTGGGGCGCATGTTAGGAGACACACTGCGCGAGAATGAAGGTGATGGCGCCTTTGATTTGGTCGAGAAAATTCGTCAGACAGCCATTCGCTTCCACAGAGAACAAGACCCGGAAGCACGGCACGAACTTGACGTCATCCTCAACGAACTGAGTAACAAAGCCACTGTTACTGTCGTGCGGGCTTTTAGTTATTTTTCCCAACTTTGCAACATTGCTGAGGATGTACACCATAACAGACGCCGTCGCGCCCATCTTTGCGCCGGATCATCACCGCAGGCGGGTAGCGTAACACTTGCGTTGGAGCGCGTACTGGCAAATGGAAAAGATAGCGCCGCACTCGCCAGCTTCTTTGCCAAAGCAATCGTTTCTCCTGTGCTCACGGCACATCCGACAGAAGTTCAGCGTAGAAGCATTCTGGATTGCCAATTAACTATTGAACGCTTGCTAAAAGATCGTGCCCGCACACAACTGACACCCAATGAGTTGCGCCATAATAAGGAAAATTTGCGCGCCATGATTCAAATTCTATGGCAAACACGTATGCTACGCTCAGTACGTTTATCCGTGCACGACGAAATTGAAAATGGCTTGGCCTTTTACAGTTACTCCTTTCTAACGGAAGTACCTTATATCTACGCAAAAATAGAGAATCTACTGGAACATCGCATGGGGCAAGACGCGCCAAATGTTGCTTCTTTCCTGCGTATTGGCAGTTGGATTGGCGGTGACCGTGACGGTAACCCCTTTGTCACACATCAAGTGATGCTGCATGCAGCAGAGCGTCAATCAGCATTGGCATTAGAATTTTATATCGATGAGGTTGAAAAAATCGGGCACACCATGAGCCTGGCTGAGCGTATGGTAAATGTTACCGATGAGTTAGAAGAATTAGCTGCATCGTCACCGGATATTCCTGCCTGTCGGATTGATGAACCTTACCGGCGTGCATTCGTCGCCATGAACGCACGTCTGACAGCAACTAGCAAACGCTTAGGGCACACGACAACACCCGGCCAAATTGAGCCGTCTGAACCTTACGCGGATAGCGCTGAGTTTATTCATGATCTTGACGTGATTACCGCGTCATTAAAACAACACAAATCGAACTGGCTGGCACGCGGCCCGTTACGTAATCTACGCCGCGCGGCCGATGTGTTTGGCTTTCACCTGGCACCATTGGATATGCGTCAACACAGCAAGGTGCATGAACAAGTGGTGGTTGAATTGTTTGAGCTGGGCACACATCGCAATGACTACCTGGATCTATCCGAAGATGACCGCATAGAATGGTTGTTGACCGAAATCAGCAGTCCGCGTCCGTTACTTTCACCTTACTTGGAATATTCTGATTCAACACAGGCAGAGTTACGCATATTGCAAATGGCCGCAGAAATTCAGAGCCGTTTTGGTCACGCCGCAATGCCTAACTACATTATTTCCATGACAACAAACGTAATTAATGTATTAGAAGTCGCATTGTTGTTGAAAGAAGTCGGTTTGTTACAGGCAGGGGAAAACCCCTTCCTGGGTATGAATATTATTCCACTATTCGAAACCATCACAGATTTGCGAGATTGCGGTGTAATCATGGATCAGTTGTTTGCGCTACCCTACTACCGCAAACTACTCATGTCGCGCAAGAATGTACAGGAAGTGATGCTGGGGTATTCAGACAGTAATAAGGATGGCGGTTTTATTACGTCTAACTGGGAGATTTATAAAGCCGAGATTGAGCTGACAAAAGTGTTTGCCAAACACAATATTGAATTACGTTTATTTCATGGGCGTGGCGGCACGGTTGGGCGGGGTGGCGGCCCAAGTTACCAAGCCATACTGGCACAACCACCAGGTAGTGTGAATGGTCAGATACGTGTTACAGAGCAGGGAGAAGTAATTGGCAGCAAGTATGCCGAACCCGAAATTGGCCGACGCAATCTTGAAACACTAGTAGCCGCAACAATTGAAGCGACGTTACTCGGCCACGACCCGCTTGGAGATAATGACGACCGTTACCATCAGGTCATGGAAAAACTCGCCGATCATTCCTTTTCTGCCTATCGTAATTTGGTGTTTGAAACACCTGGATTTAAACAATTCTTCCAGGAATCAACACCCATACGTGAAATTGCCGGATTACATATCGGCAGCCGCCCCGCTTCACGTAAGCAAAGTGATGATATCGAGGACTTACGTGCCATCCCTTGGGTTTTTAGCTGGGGATTGAATCGTGCCATGATTCCGGGATGGTATGGTTTTGGTCTTGCCATTGAAGCATTCATACAAGAAAATCAATCTGATGTCGGACTAGAGCTGCTTCAGGAAATGTATCGCACCTGGCCATTTATGCAAACTTTGTTATCCAACATGGATATGGTATTAGCTAAATCTGATATGGGTATCGCTTCACGCTATGCCGAATTGGTAACGGATGAAGTATTACGTGAGCAAATCTTTGGACGGATACGTGAAGAATGGGAACGCTGCCAGAAATGGTTGTTTGCGATAACAGGAAATACAGAGTTATTGCAGGACAATCCAACCTTAGCACGCAGTCTTCGTAACCGGTCGCCATATATTGACCCATTAAATCATTTACAGGTGGAATTGCTGCGCCGTTATCGCTCCGGCGAGGACAGTGACGAAGTCAAGCGCGCCATCCATCTCACCATTAATGGCGTAACATCCGGCTTGCGTAACAGCGGTTAAAAGCAACCCGCCAACAATCGACTAAAACTGATTGATTAATATCACTTAATAGCCTGTTAGAGAAATTCTTATGCCAATAAAACGCCTCATATTTATCTTACTGATCAGCTTTTATTCACAATGGGTATTAGCCTCACCAGCTATTCAGTATTGGCAAACAGCCAATGGCGCACGCGTATATTTTGTTGAAAACCATGATTTGCCGATGCTGGATGTCAGTGTGGAATTTAGTGCTGGCAGCAGTACGGATACGCATGAGAAATCAGGTCGTGCCAGCCTCACTCAGCATTTGCTGAGATTGGGTGCCGGTGGCCTGTCTGAAGACCAAATTACCACAGCGCTTGCTGATGTTGGCGCACAATTGGGCGGACATTTTGATCGAGATCGCGCAGGCTTATCACTACGTACATTAAGCAGTGAACGCGAACGCAAACAAGCATTAGATGTTTTCTCCCGCATTATCCAGCATGCGAAATTTCCAGCAGACATTCTGGCACGCGAGAAAACAAGAAGCATTGCAGGTTTACAAGAAGCCAGCACCAAACCCAGCTATATTGCGGGTCGCGAGTTAACGAAAATGCTGTATGGCAAGCACGCCTATGGATTAAACGGATCCGGTGAAATCGATACCATCCATGCATTAAAACGCGAAGACCTTGTCGCATTTTATCAATCTTACTATACCGCCAGGAATGCAGTTGTCGCCATCATTGGTGATGTCAGTCGACTCGAAGCAGCAGTGATTGCAGAACTGTTAACTGAGAATTTACCCGTACATGGGAAAACCAACCAACTATCCCCGGTTAAAATTCCTGACGCACAAATAAAAAGGATCCCCCACCCTGCGACCCAGAGCCATATTCAACTTGCTTATCCCGGATTACGTCGCAGCGACCCGGATTATTTTCCACTTTTAGTCGGCAACTATATCTTCGGTGGCGGCGGATTTGTTTCACGTTTAACGGAAGAAATACGCCAACAACGCGGTCTTGCATACAGTGTGCACAGTTTTTTCGCACCATATAAAGAGCAAGGCCCCTTCCAAATCGGCCTGCAAACCAAAAAGGAACAATCTGAAAAAGCACTGGCGCTAACGCAGAAAGTACTTAAAGATTTTGTTACCAGTGGCCCCACAGAACAAGAGCTGATTGCTGCCAAGCAAAATATTATTGGCGGTTTTCCACTACGGCTGGATAGCAACCAGAAAATTTTAGGCTATCTTTCCATGATTGGATTTTATGATTTACCACTCACCTATGTGGATGATTATTTGGCCGCAGTGGAAGTTGTTACGACCACACAAATCAAGCAGGCATTTCAGCGTCGCATTCGGCCAGAAGGTATGGTCACTGTGATTGTTGGCGCAGCAGAGTAGCAACCCCTGTTATAACATTACGCAATGGCTTTAGCCCAAGGAAAGGTTCGCATCATTGGTGGTCAATGGCGTAGCCGTATGATTACATTTCCAGATCAAACTGATTTACGACCCACGCCTGATAGAGTGCGCGAAACAGTTTTTAACTGGCTGGGCCAGGATTTGAGCGGCATGCATTGCCTTGATCTTTTTGCTGGCAGTGGTGTGCTGGGGTTTGAAGCAGCTTCGCGTGGAGCAAACCATGTAGTAATGGTAGAATCCGATCCTAAAGTATTAAAGGCACTGCGAGAAAATCAGGAAAATTTAAACGCCACACAAATAGAATTGATTAAAATGAATGCATTGCAATTCATTGTTACAGATTCACGTCGTTTTGATATTATTTTCCTTGATCCACCGTACCGTCAGGAATTACTTCCTGAATTGTTACCAGCGCTTTCAGCTCGTCTTGATCATAATGGACGAATTTATATTGAGACCGGAGAAGCATGGGTGCCTGACCCGCAATGGCATGTCAAGCGCAGCGGGAAGGCCGGCAAGGTTTTTTATCAGCTTTTGGAATTAGCAAATGGATAAAGTCATTTACCCAGGCACATTTGATCCGATCACACGTGGACATGAAGACCTGGTTCGACGTGCTTCGCGCCTATTTGATAAAGTTATTGTTGCGATAGCAGAGAGTGGCGGAAAAAATCCTTTTTTTACTGTAGATGAACGTGTCAACATGGCGCAACAAGTACTCGCTGATTGTCCAAATGTTGAGGTGCTTTCCTTCTCAGGCTTGTTAATGAAATTCTTACAACAACAAAATACGCGCATCATTTTACGAGGCCTGCGTGCCGCATCTGATTTTGAATACGAATTTCAGATGGCCGGAATGAATCGCGGTATGTATCCCGATGTGGAAACGTTATTCATGACGCCATCTGAGAAATACATGTTTATTTCCGCCACCATTGTGCGTGAAATTGCAATGCTGGGCGGCGATGCAGATAAGTTTGTTCATCCACTTGTTGCGCAACAATTACGCTGCAAAATATCAAAATAGTTTTTTGAGGTTATATGGCTTTAATTATTACTGACGAATGTATTAACTGTGATGTCTGTGAACCCGAATGTCCTAATAGTGCCATCTCGCAAGGCGAAGAAATCTACGTAATCGAAGCAAGCTTATGTACCGAATGTGTCGGTCATTTTAATGAACCACAATGTATAGAAGTATGTCCGGTTGATTGCATCATCAACAATCCAGACGTGGTAGAAACTAAAGAGCAATTACAAGCAAAATACCAAGCCTTAATCCGCAACAAATAAACCACCTGAAACGCATCGCTTCAAAGAGAATACCGAAGTGTTTTTCTGATTCTCCACTGCTGCAAGAAAACATTCCTTTCAACCGCTTCATTCGATGAAACCCAATTCGGCGTTTGCCTGCCTTGGATCAACTTAATTTTTATCTATTCCATCCGTTGACATGCTAGTCAACCTTAAAAATCAGTTATTCACAGCATAAACACTAAGGATTAAGGGATTAGTTACCAAAAACTGCCACTTGGATAAAGTCAGCATCACTGCCACAAAAGGACATCACAATGAATATAGTTGAGCTACTTGCTTTCGTAGTTAAAAATGAAGCGTCTGATTTACACTTGTCTGCCGGTATGCCGCCAATGATTCGTGTACATGGTGATATTCGGCGCATTAATTTGCCAGAAATGGATCATAAAGAAGTACACGCTATGGTGTATGACATTATGAATGACGGTCAACGCAAGTTTTATGAAGAGCATTTAGAATGCGATTTTTCCTTTGAAGTACCCAATCTTGCACGCTTTCGTGTGAATGCATTCAATACGCAACGTGGTGCCGCCACAGTTATGCGGACTATTCCCTCTAAAGTATTAACGCTGGAAGACCTCAAAGCACCCAAGATTTTCTCGGAAATTACCAAGCAACCACGCGGTGTGGTGCTGGTAACCGGGCCAACCGGCTCAGGAAAATCGACCACACTGGCCGCCATGATCAATGACATCAATGAAAATGACTACGGCCATATTCTGACGCTTGAAGATCCGATCGAATTTGTACACGAAAGCAAAAAGTGCCTGATCAATCAACGTGAAGTTGGGCGCGACACATTAAGTTTCTCCAATGCATTACGCTCAGCGTTACGTGAAGATCCAGATATCATTTTAGTCGGTGAGATGCGTGATCTGGAAACCATACGCTTGGCAATGACTGCGGCAGAAACAGGACATTTGGTTTTTGGCACCTTGCACACCAGTTCTGCGGCGAAAACCATTGACCGTATTATTGATGTTTTCCCAGCGGAAGAAAAAGAAATGATGCGTGCAATGCTATCAGAATCCCTACGTGCCGTTATCTCACAAGCACTGTTAAAAACAAAGGACGGCAAGGGCCGTGTCGCTGCGCATGAAATTATGATTGGCACACCAGCTATTCGCAATCTGATACGTGAAGCTAAAATTGCACAAATGTATTCAGCCATTCAAACAGGCCAGGGGGTTGGTATGCAAACATTGGACCAAAACTTAACCGAAATGGTCAGTCGCAATGTTATATCTATGGCCGAGGCTCGCAGCAAGGCCATGAATAAAGACAATTTCCGGGTTTAATAGATCAACAAGGCTGCCGCCAAATTTTCAGGAGCAAATAATGGATCGAGAACAAGCCACAAAATTTATGCATGATTTGTTGCGTTTAATGCTCAGCAAAAACGGCTCGGATTTATTTATTACTGCCGGATTTCCACCTTCAATAAAAATTGATGGGAAACTGACGCCAGCCTCTCAACAGTCACTCACAGCAACGCATACAGCAGATCTGGTACGTGCAGTCATGAATGACAAGCAGGCGGCTGAGTTCGAAGAAACTCAAGAATGCAACTTTGCTATAAATCCACCCGGCATCGGCCGCTTCCGTGTCAATGCTTTTGTACAACAGCAAAGAGTCGGCATAGTGTTGCGTACCATTACCACTACCATTCCAGATTTTGATGATTTAGGCTTGCCGCAAGTACTCAAGGAAGTCGTTATGAGTAAACGTGGCTTGGTGATTTTTGTCGGCGGCACAGGCTCAGGTAAATCGACATCCATGGCCGCGTTAATCGGGCATCGTAATAAAAACAGTCATGGGCACATCATTACCATTGAAGACCCAGTGGAATTTGTGCATGAGCATATCAACTGTGTCATCACACAACGTGAAGTAGGCGTGGATACGGATTCGTGGGAAGCCGCTTTAAAAAACACATTGCGTCAGGCACCTGATGTCATCCTTATCGGCGAGATACGTGATCGCGAAACCATGGAACACGCCATTGCTTTTGCCGAAACCGGGCATTTATGTATGGGCACATTACACGCCAACAGCGCAAACCAGGCGCTTGATCGTATTATTAACTTTTTCCCGGAAGAACGCCGCGCACAGTTATTAATGGATTTGTCCCTGAATATGAAAGCATTTGTTGCACAGCGTTTGATTCCATTAAAAGATGGCAAAGGGCGTGTCGCCGCGATAGAAATAATGCTCAACTCCCCGCTGGTCTCAGACTTGATTTTCAAAGGCGATGTACATGAACTCAAGGAAATCATGAAGAAATCAAGTGAAATGGGTATGCAAACCTTTGATATGGCCTTATTTGATCACTATGAGTCTGGCAAAATAAGCTATGAAAATGCCATGAGAAATGCGGACTCCATGAATGAACTCCGCCTGAAAATCAAACTTGAAGGCGCCGAGGCAAAAGACAGTGATTTAGATTCAAGCATCGCACATTTGACAATTACTGAATCTGATTAAGTCGACTGTTTACACACACAGACTACTAAACTGCTAAAATAAACCGGCCTCGGATCATATAATTCGAGGCCGGTTTTTTTATAGGGCACTTCTAAAAACCCAGATTTCATCCCAACTGCTGTGTTACAGAAAAAATTTATTGCTGTCATATCTAACATATGCTGCGCTGCAAAATTTTTTCTGTGCCTTGCATTTGGGCGAACTCTGAATTTTTAGAAGCGCCCTAAATTGTATCGAGGAAAACATTCATTCAGGGAGCAAGTTAATGGTCGTAACCATCGTGTATGTTTCCGTCAAAGCGGAAAACGTAGACGCCTTCAAAGAAGCCTGTCGGCTAAATCATGAAAGCTCTATCCAGGAACCCGGTAATGTACGCTTTGATATTTTGCAGTCAGCGGATGGACCGACAAAATTCGTACTTTACGAAGCCTATAAAACACAGCAAGATGCAGCAGCGCATAAAAATACAGCGCATTATCTGGCATGGCGCGAAACGGTAGCGGACTGGATGGCAGAACCACGCCAGGGTATTAGTTACGAAGGACTGTACCCGATAGTGAACGAATAATGGGTGCCTCTAAAAATTCAGAGTTCGCCCAAATGCAAGGCGCGGAAAAAATTTCGCGGCACAGCATATGGTTTATATGTAAGCAAGAAATTTTTTCCGCAACGCAATAATTGGGATGAAATCTGGATTTATAGAGGTGCCCTAATGTTTGATTTTTCCATTGCCAAGCTACCGCGTATAGAATTCGGTGTTGGCCATTTTAATAAATTACCGGACATCATTGCCAGTTATGGCGCCTCAGTTTTACTGGTAACAGGTGGCTCGTCATTTTGCAAAACCAATAACTGGCAGCAATTAATTGATCACTTAAATGATCGATCCATCACCTGGCAGCACTGCACAGTTGCCAGTGAACCATCGCCAAGCCTGATTGATGAATCCGTTAAAGCATTCGACGAGCATTCCTTTGCAGTCGTCGTCGGCATTGGCGGCGGCAGCGCATTAGATGCAGCCAAAGCGATTGCAGGATTATTGCAAGTTAAGCGTTCGGTAATGGATTACCTGGAAGGCGTCGGGCCTGAATTGCCTTACCAAGGCCCGGCCATCCCCTTCATTGCAGTACCCACCACAGCCGGAACCGGCAGTGAAGCAACCAAAAACGCAGTATTAAGCGTACACGGTGAGCAAGGCTTTAAAAAATCTTTTCGCCATGAAAAACTGGTTGCTGAATACGCCATCGTCGATCCGGAATTATTAACCAGTTGCCCACCAAACGTCATTGCCGCCAATGGCATGGATGCCTTAACACAACTGCTGGAATCCTACGTCTCCACCCGATCCAACGCATTCACCGATGGCCTGGCAATCAGCGGCTTACAAGCTGCCAGGGATGCGTTAATCCCACTCTATCAGCAAAATGGGCAAAACAAACAAAGCAAGGATTACCGCGAAAAAATGGCCTACGCCGCCTTGATCTCAGGCATCACACTGGCACAAGTCGGTCTCGGCTCGGTGCATGGTTTAGCTTCCCCGTTGGGCGCCTTCTATCCCATTCCACACGGCGTAGTTTGCGGCACCCTGGTCGCCTCAGCCACCGAAGTCAATATACAAAGCATGTTACAAAGAGAACCGGAAAATAAGGCGTTGGCAAAATATGTTCAGGTAGCAGAACTACTGAGTGAGAAACACTTCAACGAACCAAAAATAGCCTATGGTGCACTGGTAGACCTACTAGCAAAATGGACAAAGGAACTAGACCTCCCGCGTTTATCCCATTACGGACTAAAAGAAACCGGATTGGATCAGGTCATCGCCAACTGCCGTGGCAGCAGCATGAAAACCAATCCTATTGTTTTGACGGATGATGAAATTAGGCAAATTTTGGTAGATCGATTGTGACCGTAGCAGCTAAAGGACAATGTATTTCTTCTCATGGAAAATCGACGATAATTGTATCTTGTTTAAAATTGACCAAGAAATACCTCGTTCCCACGCTCCTGCGTGGGAATGCATTTCGGATTAAATTATGGGTAGAAGCCGCTATAAAATCATCAACCCCGAGTTACCCCATTTTATTACCCTTACGGTATTACACTGGATACCTGTTTTTACACGTCCAGCCACGGTAACGATACTTTTAGACGCTTTACGACATTTAATGGCGAAAGGTCTAACGGTCTATGCTTATGTGATTCTGGAAAACCATTGCCACCTGGTTGTTCAAAGTGATGCTTTTGATCGTGATATTGCACGATTGAAGTCTTACACAGCAAAGCAGCTGATTGTTTATCTGAATGATAACAATGTAGAACAGATTCTGGATCAACTGGCTTTTTACAAGAAGGCGCATAAAACAGACCGGGCGTACCAGTTTTGGCAGGAAGGTATTCACCCTGAATAGGTTCAAAATGATGAGATGATGCGACAGAAAATAGATTATATTCATCATAATCCTGTTAAGCGGGGGTATGTGGATGAGGCTATTCATTGGCGTTACTCCAGTGCGAGAAATTATATGGGGCAAGCCGGGTTGCTGGAGATTTGTACAGAATGGTGAGTTTGATATGCGTTCCCACGCAGAGCGTGGGAACGAGAAAAAAAGGGAAGTGTTGGGTTGGGGCCTAAAGTGTTATCCCTAAAAAGCGAAGCGCGTTAAGCGATTTGCAAGCTGACACAGAATTATGAACACTCTCGATGATGAGGCTGAAATAAGGAAATAGATTTTAGACTTGATCCGTATTTTCCTTATTTCAGCGCAAATGTTGTGTTCAACAATGTTTTATAAAGTTATAACGCTTCCATAGCTTCATTGAATTCTTCTTTGCATTGCTCTTCACGGCCACCTAAACCAAATAAGCCTGTAGGTCTCATGCATTCGTTGTATTCAAACAAGATGTCTTGTTTTTTCTGAGAAGTATCCACCGAAGCTGTCAGATGCTTCACTTGCTTTACAACATCCTGCAAATTGATATTGCCAATTGCGACACCAATCCCATCAATGCTTTGTTGGGTGTCATCAAGTCGTTGCAAAGATTCTTTATTTGATCTGCTTGCCTGTTGCGCAAAGGCTTGCTGGGCTTTGTTGGAGTAGCCTCTTAATTCCTCAATATTCAGTTCAGTAATGGCGGCCAGTTTTTCTTCATAATTGGTTAACTCAGTTTGCACGAATGAGTTGATGCCATTTTGGAAGCTATCCAATGAGCTATCAATTTCCTGTTTGAATGCTTGCATTTTACTTTCAATCAGATGATTAATGTCATCATCCAGGCGCTGCACGATATTGTCCGATATTTTTTCTACTGGCGTTCTGGAATCAATAATTTCAGTTTTTGTATCACTCAAACTTGATTTAATATCATTAGCATATGATTTTTGTTTGTCATCAATTTGTCCGAGGGATAATTTATCGTTCTCGGCCATTAACCAGGAAATTAAAATAAGATCGCTTTTCTTTTCTTTACTGAGGCCATAAATCAATCCATCCAGCATTTCAGCAGCAGCACCTTTGTCAGCTGCAGCGTCCAGGTGATTAATATTTGCGGCATTTAGTAATTCTTGCAGGCCACCTTGTATTTCTTCAACGTTCGCATCAGCCCGGGTCATTTCCGCTGATTGACGCAGTAATTCGTAAGGTAAAAGAACCAGGGTAAGGGTTAAGCAGGTGGCGTAAATGGTCATCTTCCATTTCTTGGTTTTGAGGACAAAAAGATAACTCAATAGCGCAAAAATCAACAGGACGGAAGGCGCCAGAATCAATGTGATATCTAACCAGCTCCTGCTCATAAGCCTGTCAAAGGAAAACAAATTTAAAAGTTCAGCTATATACTCATTCATCAATTACTCCTAACTATTCATAAAAACGCAATCACGAAAAAAGTCTTCTTCGTTTGCAAAGTGTCCATAATTTATCATGGGTAGTACTCCTTCAATTTGATATTTTAGGATACAGTTGGCTTTTCAGCGTTACTGGCAAGGCAGGTCTTGCAGGCAATGGTCATTCCCTTGTCAAGAGACATAACACCGCCAGTGACGCTGAAAAGCCAACCCGCAGGGCGATCACAAGATGTCCCGTCACTGCGTAGCGAGCACTTGCCAAGGGAACAACCATTGTCTGCGTGCTGCGCCTTGTGACGAAACATCTTGTGAACGCTGTATCCTAAAATATCAAGTTGAAGGAGTACTAGCATATTTTTTGTATAAACTATATTGCACCGCTGATCAACTCAATTTGAGAGATTTTACCTCATCATCTCTTCGACTTAGAATTAATCGATGATGCCATTAATAATTATTTGATATGGTTGGGGGAAAATTGCAGACCGCTTACATCAGCCACCCGGATTGCCGCAAGCATGAAATGGGCGGTTATCATCCAGAAAGTCCGCAGCGATTGGTCGCCATAGAAAATCAATTGCAAGCTTCAGGCCTGTTGTCCCGGTTGCAACGCTATGCAGCACCGCTTGCCAGCATTGAGCAACTCGCGCGCGTGCATCCACCCGCGTATATCGAAAGCATACAATCTGCTGCGCCTGCGACAGGGCTGGCTTATCTTGATCCTGACACAGCCATGAATCCGTTTACCTTGAACGCCGCATTACGTGCAGCCGGTGCCGTCGTGCTGGCAACTGATCTGGTGATAACGCAAGCAGTAAATAATGCATTTTGTGCGGTTCGCCCGCCCGGCCATCATGCGGAATCTGCACGCGCCATGGGGTTTTGTGTGTTTAACAATGTAGCCGTTGGTGTTGCACATGCAATTGCAGCGCAACATTTGCAGCGTGTGGCAATTGTTGATTTTGATGTGCATCATGGTAATGGCAGTGAGGAAATTTTTCAAAATGATCCACGCGTCATGCTGTACTCAACCTTTCAGCACCCGTTTTATCCCAACTGTGGCGCGCATAGCGGCAATGCGCATATCATCAATAGTCCCTTAGCCCCCGGTGCTGACGGCACTGTTTTTCGCAAAGCTGTGACGGACAATTGGTTACCGGCGCTGCAAGACTTTCAACCGGAAATGATTTTTGTATCCGCAGGCTTTGATGCGCACCGGGACGATGAAATGGCACATTTGCAATTTGATGATGAGGACTACATCTGGGTTACACAACAAATAAAAGAGCTGGCCGATAAATATGCCAGCGGGCGTATTGTGTCAGTGCTGGAAGGGGGTTATGAGCTCAACTCGCTGGCGCGTTGTGTGGGAGCGCATATTGAAGCGCTTAACTGTATAGAGAACACATAGTATTAGCTCAAATTGATCTGGCACCGCGCTAAATTAATCTCAATACGACCTGACAGTCGGTTATCGGCCAACAACAGCCGGTCATCAGATTCCAGTGAACGGCTGGATAACCTTGAAAAGCGGTCATTCCGCTACAGTCAAATGCCCAACTGGATGGTGAATATTTATTTTAAACAGTAGCGCAATACTTTGCCGTTTTGCACAGCTTCGTGGGCATTGGGCCTTGTTCAACCCACTTGATCAAACCGTCAATTAACCAAATTGCCAATAATGCTGCGACAATATAGCCTTTAAGCCAAGATTATGACGCTTCTTGAACTACCCATTATTCTGTTAAACAGCAAACCATTACAAAGTTGCCTATTAATTGTATTGTTGTTGCTAGCTCGAATAATCTTTGTTCATCTCATCAAACGTAATAGCTCCATACTATCTGAAAGGCAAAGACAGTGGGTAACCCGAGTTAAGAACCTAACTTGGTCAATCATTTTTATTGGATTGTTTGGTATTTGGTGGTCAGAATTCAGTAATTTTGCTTTTTCGATTGCCGCCGTAGCACTAGCATTGGTGATTGCAACAAAAGAACTGATTTTGTGTTTTAGTGGCGCATTAATGCGCGCAGGTTCTGGTGCATTTTCTATTAATGATTGGATAGAAGTGGGTCCACATCGAGGCGAAGTCATTGACTACAATATTTTTTCCACAACTTTGCAGGAACTTGATAAAACACCTAATAGTTATACCTTTACAGGCAAGACAATTGCAGTTCCTAATAGCCTGTTTTTATCCGAGCCTGTAAAGAACCTGAATTTCTCCAAACGCTACGTGTTTCACAGTTTTGA
>JAJFJK010000052.1 GCA_021774075.1 Nitrosomonas sp.
ATATACACCCCCACCGCCGCCGGGTAATTTTCCTCCACCGCCACCGCGATAAATTGTTTCATTGTACAAATATCATGAATGTTTTAAGATCAACTTATACAAGCAATCAAGAGGCAGAATGCAGCCTTGTAATAACTGCCAACACAAACTGGCAAATTGTAATGACCCGGAAATCCATATGATCACCGTGTCAAACATGCCCGGAAATTGGCTGCAAGGTCGCTCCCCAACCAGCACAATAATGCAATGAGGTACGCCATGTTAACTATACAAAGATTATTTATCCTCTTAATCGTTTTATTACTAGTCGCTTGCGTTAATCTTCCCTCAGGCCCCAGTGTCATGACACTACCCGGCTCAGGAAAAAGCTTTGATCAGTTTCGTTTCGATGACCATGCGTGTCGGCAGTATGCTTACCAACAAGTTGGCGGTACAACAGCCCAACAAGCAACCCAAAGCAGCGGCGTGCAAAGTGCTGCCGTTGGCACAGGATTAGGCGCCGCTTCCGGTGCGCTTATTGGCGGTGGAGAAGGTGCTGCAATTGGCGCAGGTGTAGGACTTTTAGCGGGCGGACTAGCCGGCTCGGATGCCTCTCGGACTTCCGGCTATGCCAGTCAACATCGCTATGACATCAGCTATATTCAGTGCATGTACGCAAAAGGCCATCGTGTACCTGTCTCCGGCAACATTACAAACGATCCACCCGCAAACAGAAGTCCCAGCAGAAATATTACAACACCGCCACCCGGCTTCACACCACCACCACCACCACCCGGCAACCCACCGTCTGCACCACCACAATAAATTTCTCAGGGGTTTGTTATCATCAACAAACCCCTTCTTTATACCTCACTCCGAACATGTAGGGTGGCCTTCCTGGCCTTTTTCCATAATAACCACAGGGCACGGGCTTAAATAACACCAATAATTCAAAGCAAATAATCATTATCCCAACCGGCCTTTAAGCGTTTTGTCTTCACACCAACACTTGATGTTTCTTCTTTCTTTATCAGGTTTGAAGCAATATGCCTGATAATGGCAAGGTTGGCTGCACTATGGCCTTTCCGTGTTCGATTATTATCTCCATCAAAGGCAATATCAAGCACCCAATACTTCATCTTGTTTCTGTTTTCAAGTGTTTTTAAGACCGATTGCCCTGCGCCCTCATCCGTCAGCACGCCGGAAATTTACCGGGAGGATTCCCGTTTATATTCCTGCAACTGGTTGCAGTGGCGATTGTGATGATGTTTCCGGGGATTATCAGGGTGTATTAACCTAAAATCCTCAGTTGGATGATGCTTAGAGTGCATTGTTGTTTATTTTGAGCAAGGTGCAGTGAGGTGTAATAACTAGTTAGTTCTCATCCATAAACACCTGCTTTCTGATTTTAAGCTACATATAGGCTCAACAAGGTTGCGGCTAAAAACTGTCCAAAGTAGCTATCATTTTAATTTTTTCCTTCAAGCCATCCATTTGCATCAATTTTGCTATTTTCGAGGCGAGCATAATCATCAGAGCACATCACCGAGCACTGCAATTGGGTTGCCGCTTGTCAGGTTTAAGTCGACAGTCGTGCAAATTTCTGGAGGTTATAAGCCAGTACAGATGACATCACATATGCTTTGAAATGATCCAGGCCTTTAAAGGTACAGCGATCCAATCCGAATGCCCGCTTTAGCGTAGAGATATTGCCTTCGATTCCGGTACGGAATTGTTTGAGTTTTTTGTAAACCCGTTCGCTCCCAGTCATAGCTTCGACCGTCATGCCGCGTTTCTTTGGCAAGCCCACGGCCTTGACACCCAGTTCCATTGTCGCATCAATATTCGCTGTACTGGCATAGCCAGCATCTGCCTCCACTTGATTCGATATACTTCGTCCAAACGCATGATCAGCGGCAACAAACGGGAACTGTCTGCAGGGTTTCCTGACTCAAGCACGGTATCCAGAATCATACCTTGCTTGCCGCTGCTGATTTAGGTTTAACTATTACTCTACGCCGATTTCAGATTCAACAGAAAACCGGTAACCTGTTCCGCGAACTGTTTGTACCAATCCATCCTTGTCGACATTTTCAAGCGCCTTGCGTAATCTGCGGATATGTACATCTACCGTGCGGTCTTCAATAAAGACATGGTCACCCCATACGCGGTCAAGTAACTGCGCGCGTGTATGCACCCGTTCTTTATGTGCCATTAAAAAATGTAATAGACGAAACTCGGTTGGCCCCAATGTGAGTTCGGTCGGTTTTGTTGATTTGTCTGCTGAATAAACAAATACTCTGTGTGTGGTTGGGTCGAGTTTTAATCCCCCAATCTCAATGATTTCATCAGATATTTCGGGTAAACGTCGGCGCAGTACGGCTTTAATGCGCGCAATGAGTTCTCGTGGTGAGAAAGGTTTGGTGATGTAATCGTCTGCGCCTGCATCCAACCCTAAAATTTTATCCTGTTCTTCAATTCTTGCAGTTAGCATGATGATCGGTATGGATTTAGTGCGTGCTTCACGCCTTAATCTGCGTGCAAATTCAATACCGCTCATGCTTGGCAACATCCAATCAAGGAGCACCAAATCAGGCAAAACATTATTCACCATCGTGATGGCTTGTTCCGCATCAAAGGCACATAAAGGCACATGCCCATTTTTCTTTAGATTATATGAAATGAGCTCTTGTATTGCGGGTTCGTCTTCAACGACTAAAATAGTTACAGACATCAGCAATTCCACTTAAACAGATTTTTTCTAGATGTTGAAATAGTATAGAAGTTTTATTTCACTTTTGTGACAGATGGAATGGTTACGTTATATTTTTTTATTAAAAGCGTAGGAAAACCCAGATGGGTTGTATACGAAACATGTCCTATAAATATTACATAAACTTGTATGGATTCTAAGAAAGGATAGATTAAATTTTGTAAATAAAAATGCCGATTAATTTTAAATTAAGTAAATGAAACGGCGGATAATTTTGACCGCCGATTAATTATTCACAGACAAATCGGCATTTCCTTCTATATTTGGGTTTTTGCAACATCAAGCCATTTGATATTGCATTCTCCTGCCACATATATTGATGTAGGAACTGATACCTATTTGCTTATGCTATTGGGTACTGCATTGTTATTTTGCTGGCATTGACAGACCATAATCAGAGCGCCCGGTCAGTAGGATTTGCTGCTAAGGAGAGAACCATGCGTGTTTGTTCAGTGCGGTCAACAGTTTGGCTTTGCCTATGTTTGGCATTGACAAATATGGCGGCACTGTCCATGGCACATGCTACTAAGAACAGCTCTGTTCAATTAATTGATTTTCCCGATGTGCAGGCCAATTTGCCTTTGATCACGGCTAAAGACACGCAAGAAGATGCTACCGATGAATGGATTGACAACATACAACGTGGCATGACTTATACTGTGGATACAACCGCCCGTTGGTTGGATCAGTTTTTCGGTGATGTGCGTACTTTTGATGATCAGCCTGCCTATGCTGAGAGCACAGGTGGCTCCATCGGGCGTCTGTCGTTAGGGCCTAAATGGGATCAGAGTGGCGGTTTTGGCACCACGGTCCGTCTGCGTACACGTTTTTATCTGCCTAATACGGATCATAAGTTTTCGGCCATTGTCGGGCGTTTTGATGTCGACGAATTCCTCGCCGGAGTAGACAATGCCCGCCCGGCACTAATCAGAAGACTTGGTGCGGAAAACGACTGGTTTATCGGGCTTGGTTACGATCCGATTATTCGCGATCGACAGCGTTTATCTCTAGGCGCGGGTTTTCGTGGTGGCCTGGCGTTTGATCCATATCTCAGGGCGCGTTACCTGGTGCAAAAAAGTTTAAACGCAAAAAATCAGATACGCTGGCAGTCGGTTGCATTTTGGCGTAACAGCGATGGCGCAGGTGTTTCCCAGCGGCTGGACTATGAAACACGTATCAGTGCGCGTTTTTTGGGTCGTTGGTCGGGTCGAGGTACTTATGCAGAGCGTACGGAGGGTATACGTTGGCGTAACTCTGCCAGGCTATTTTATTTGCATTCCGAAGATCGGGCATACGCAGCAGAGGTCTGGGCGTTGGGTGAATCCAGCAAAGACGTATTAGTAGAGGATTATGGTATACGCGGTATCTATCGAACCCGTTTATTGCGTGAGTGGTTCTTTATCGAGGGTTGGGTCGGTGCGCACTGGCCTCGTGAACATCTCACGCAGGAGCGCAGAACACAATGGGTTATGGGTTTGCAGTTTGAGATATTGTTCGGTCAGCCTTTCATGCAACGTGGCAGGCAATTCTAATGATTCTAGGAGTCTGTCGGACTTAAGTGATCGTAGCGAGCAAAGTGGGAAAGAGGAATTAGGTTGATTCAATTTTGAGGCGCATAGTTATTCTATATGACGATAAATTGAGCCAATATAAGCCTCTTGTCCCACTTGCACAGTAGATTAATCTTAAGTCCGACAGACTCCTAGAAAATCTGATAGGACTGAGCAATATCTTCAGTGTCACGTAGCAGAACAAACCCTCGGATTCCCGCTTGCATTGTATTTCATCTAAATGTTTCCCCCTGTAGTCCACATTTTTAAATAATTTATTATAAAAAAACAAATTATTTCAGATTTATTTCAGACGCATTAATCCACTTGCTTAATTTGACTCAAGTGTCATGAAACTGAAATATTTGCGCAGTACGATGCAGTCATTGCTGATGAGCAATTGATTGGGTGCCGGGTATTTCGGTGCATTCCATGTTGTTTATCCCACTGATTTAATTATTAATATGTGATTTATGTTTAAACACTTTTTAACAGAAATGGTTTCGGCCACCGGGTTGGTGATGATCTTGTTGTTTGCACCTGTGGCAATGGCAAGCAGCCTGGATAACCTGGCTGAGTCTTTGGCTAAAATTCGCGGCGAAGTTGAGGAATTGCAGACTCAGCTGGATGCTGAAAAGGAGAAGCATGGTACCAGAATAGCTGCGCTTTCTTCACAGTTAGCAGATTTGAGTGTGGAAGAACGAAGACAAAAAATGAGTATCGAGAAACTCGATCTCTCGATAGAGAAATTAACTGCAGATTCCAGAGAGGCGGAACAGTCGGGCGAAACTTTAAAGCCCGTTTTGTCCGAGATCCTGGCTGATTTTAAGCATTATGTTTTAACAGGCTTCCCATTCAAAATTGAAGATCGTGTGAAGGCGATTGAGGATCTGGAAAACAATATTGAGCATCAGTTGGTGGATCCTAATAAAGCCGTCAATCAGACCTGGGCTTTGATTGAAGATGAAATTCGTTTAAGCCGGGAAAATGGCATATACCAGCAAACCATCTTATTGGATGGAGAGAAGGTGCTGGTGGATATTGCAAAGTTAGGCTCGGTATTTTTGTACTTTCAAACCAGAGATAACCGGGTCGGTATGGCACGCCGGGCTGGTAATAGCGGTTGGAAATTTGAAACAACGGATGCCGCGAGCGACATTGAACGTATCGCAAAATTATTTGACGCGTTGAAGAAACAAATACGTCAAGGCTATTTTGAATTACCTAATCCATTGAGAAAATGAAAAAAGTATTATTCCTATCATTGCTGTTGATGCTGCTGGTCAGTCCTGTGACTGTTGCTGAAGATGATGCGGCCGCTACTGCCGAGGGTTCATCAGCGCCTGTTCCCGGTGCGAAGCCCGATGGCGCAGCAGAACCCGCTGTGCCATCTGCACAAGATGTGGCTAAGCAGGAAATCATCAATCTAGAAACAGCTTATAAGCGTGAGTACGCATTTCTGGCAGCACAAAAACGCGAATTGTCTGAGCGGCTAAGAAGATATCAATCCAGCACACGCGGTGAGGAGCAAGCGCTCAGTAGCAAGATAAATGTGCATGAGCGGCAATCGGTAGAGCGTTCAGCAAAAATTGACGAATTGACTTTGCAACTGAACGAGGCCGAACGCACTGAAGCAGCCGTAGGTGAGCGTAGTGAAGCATTGCATATTACTTATTCACAAGCCGAAGTAGCGCTAAAAAATCATGATATAGGCATGCCAGCGTCGATCGCAGATGCTCAAGTCAGTGATCTTGCAAAGGTTGGCTATTTCTTCAAACAGGCGCTTTCTCTGATACATGGTCTGGGCGCAATTCAGACAAGAGCGGGAGAATTCTTTCTAGAGAACGGTAAACAAATTCAGGGCGATATTATCCATCTAGGCAATATCGCCGCATACGGCATCAGTGAAGAAGGGAGTGGCAGTTTGGTACCAGCGGGTGGCGGTGAGTTTAAAACCTGGAAAGAGCCCAGCGCGGATACTGCTATAGTGCTTAGCAAAAATGAGCAGCCAGACATATTAAAAATATTTTTATTTGAATCACGTACTACCGCAATTGATGAATCGCCTGAGAAAACCATACTCGGCATTATTAATTCAGGCGGAATTATTGGTTGGATTATCGTGTCGTTGGGTGCATTTGCCGGATTGTTGGTCCTGATCCGTGCGTATTTGCTGCAATCCAACAGCACCAATACGAGGGAAATGTCCGACCAGATCATTCAAAAGGTTGCAGATGGCGATTTAGAGGCGGCCAGAAAAATCTGTGAAGATGGGTCGTCAGCTATTGCGCGCGTGTTATCCAATACATTGCGCCACTTGAAAGACGACAGAGATCATATGGAAAGCGTCGTACACGAAGCAATTTTGCAGGAATCCGGAGCATTGGATCGTTTTGGATCGGCAATTCTGGTGATTGCTTCAGTTTCTCCACTACTCGGTTTGTTGGGTACGGTGACCGGAATGATCGCCACCTTTGATGTGATTACAGAATTCGGAACAGGTGATCCTAAATTGCTGTCAGGCGGTATTTCCATTGCGTTGGTGACCACAAAACTCGGTTTGATGATTGCCATTCCGGCTTTGTTAATGGGTTCATTACTATCTGCCTGGGCGAGAAATATTAAACGCGATATGGAACATGTGGCACTCAGGGTTACGAATGCCTTCCTGGGCAAGTCAGATTCAGAGCGTTCCAGTGCTTTTGCGGATGCTGATGAAACATTGGTTTTAAACAACAACCCGGCAACTTAGGAAAATTGTAATGCCCATAAATATTGATGATTACGTCTTTATGGTCAAGGAATTGCTTGATGTTGGCGGTGTTGTCATGTTGCCGTTATTTTTCTGTGCCTTATTACTCTGGTATGGATTGGGATACCGCTTTTGGATCATGAAAGATTCAAAATCCATGGTTATTCGCGACATGCTGAGGTTTTATGGTGAGAACAGTAATCAAGCAACTACGAACATCGTGGAGCAGGCGACGCAACATGGTATTGCGTTAAAACGAACCGGTGTCAAACATCTTCACCGTCATCTGGATGAAGCATTTTATGAGTATAAGAGAGAAATCAGGAAGTTTTCTGTGCTGGTTAAAACCATCATTATTGTTTCACCTTTACTGGGTCTGCTGGGAACCGTGATTGGCATGATTGAGACCTTTGATTCATTAGCAGCTATGGCGTTATTTACCCAATCCGGTGGCATAGCGGGTGGAATATCACAGGCCTTGATTTCTACCCAGATGGGTTTGGCCGTGGCAATCCCTGGATTGCTGATGTATAGCATACAAATTAAAAGACAGCAGCAAATTGAAAAGGATCTTGCACAGGTTAGTGAATTATTGTGCAGTCAAGATGTTGTTCTACATTCAACAGGAAACGTTGCGCCATGAACCTAAAAACCTCAGTTGACCGCTGCAATAACAACTACCCTTTTGAAAATAATGCGTATTTTTTATATACAGTACTTACTTGCAAGGTGAGCCACGCTATGGTGTTTATAGCACGCTGTTCTTTCATTTTTGCTGCGTTGCAATTCGTTGCAATAACCAATTATTACGCCTCATTGCGCCTCGCCAAAAAGAAACAACAACGCACTCTAAACACCATTCAACTGAGGTTTCTAGGATGAAATATGAAGAATCGGTTGAAGCAGATGCATCGATAGATATTGGACCAATGATTGATATTGTTTTTATTCTGTTGATATTTTTTATGGTCACGACAACCTTCGTGAAAGACATGAAGCTGGAGCTGGAACGTCCCACAGCGAGTAGTGCATTAGCAGCATCAAGCAAGGCGATCCGCTTATTCGTGGATCAAAATGGTGACACCTATGTGGACGGTGAGCCGGTACGTTTATGGTTGATACAAAGTAAGTTGCGAGATTTGTTAAGCGTAGCAACCAGTAAGGTTGTTTTAGTGGTTACGGATGAAGGCGTTCCTGCGGGCAGACTGGTTGAAGTTGTCGATCAGGCACGTTTGGCAGGCGCTGAGAGTGTAGGTGTTGCAACCAAAAAAGAAGCGGGGTAAATACAATGCAAAAGACAAAATTTAATAAACACTGGGCGGCGGCCATTTCCATGATGGTTGGCCCGATACTGGTTTTTGGTTTGATGTTGGCTATGAATCAATACATGGGAAAAATCGACAAAAAACCGCCACAAGAAGTTACGCAAATCAGCATGACTAAAGAGATCAAACAGGAACCAAAAAAGAAGATCAAGCGAGTTGAGCCGAAAAAAAGAGTGAACAGAACACAGGCACCGGCACCCTTTAAAGGATTAAACACAGCGCTATCCGGTATTGACCTCGGATTGTTTGGTTTTGATGATGGGCATATGAATGATCTGGATGATGGATTGTTGGGTAAAACGGGTGATTCCGTGATGACAGCAGATTTGGTTGATGTCCCACCAAAAGCTATTTCAACCGGGGCATTTAGATATCCACCATCTGCGAAAAAGAACGGTGTGAAAGGCTATGTCGTGTTGTCGGTGCTTGTTGCCAAAGATGGCTCGGTCAATCAGGTGCAAGTGTTGGAGTCCAGTCCATCTGGTGTTTTTGACTCTGCTGCATTGCAGGGCATACGCGCTTGGCAATTTGAACCAGCAAAATACAAAGGCGATATTGTCAAAGTTTGGGCAAAACAAAGAATCCGCTTCGATCTGTCTTGATTGCATATAGATAACGAGTAAAGAGCAAATGAAGGACCTGATGGCCAGACGGATAGCTCACATAATTGCTGTTCTGATGCTTGCATACGCTTGTAGTCTTGCCGTAGCCGCAGAGAACACGTCGCAACCGACAGACTTTATTGATCTCGCGGCGACAATGCTTAGAGACGGGCACAGTGATCGTGCGTTATTAGCATTGCAGAGCGTGGATCTGGAAGACGAAAAAACAGATCTGGGAAGATTCTATACGCTGCAAGGCTTGGCTTATATGAATCTGAATGATTTTGTTGCGGCCAAGGACAACCTGCAGTCAGCCGTTAAAAATGGGCAATTGGACAATGTGATTTACGTCTATCTGGCACAAGTTCATTATGCCCTTAAAGAATACAAAAACACCATTCAGGCGATTGCCAAATCTGGTGAACATGCCAAAACTGCACCGTTAATTACCTTAAAAGTGCAAGCGTATTGGCAGATGAAAGATACCGATGCCGCCATTGATACCTTGAATGAAGGGCAACGACTATTTCCACTAAATTTTAGTTTCCTGCGGCGCAAAGTGTTTTATTTTGTACAACTCGAGTTATATCAAGAAGCGGCCAAACTGGGCAGGGAATACCTTAAGTTATCACAAGCGGCGGTAGAAGATTATGTGGCCATTGGCAATGCTTTGCGCTTAAGTAAGGAATACCAAGAAGCATTGAGCATTTTAGAGATTGCCCGCTTGCAATTTTACGGCAATGAAACAATAGCAAAACTTTTGGCGCATACCTACCTGGATCAGGGAAAACTCAATTCAGCAGCCTTCATTTTGGAACAAGCGGCATTACTGAATTCAGATTTGTTGCCGGAAGCGGCAGAAGTCTATCGCCGTGCAGGGCGTTTCCATAAGGCGCTAACACTCAATGAAGGTGTCAGAGACCAGAAAGTAAAGTTCAAACAAAGGTTATCGATTCTACTGGCTTTAAAGCAATACGAACGCGCTGCAAATATGGAATCGAGCTTATATCGAACCGGTTTGTTGGAAGACGAGCATATTCGCTATGCGCTTGCGTATGCGTTGTTTTCAAGTGCGCGTTTCGCGGAAGCGGATAAGCACCTGGATCATTTAAGAGACGCCGAGTTATTCAGAAGAGGTGTCGAACTTCGTCGATTGATGGCGCTTTGTAAAACCGAGCCATGGCAATGCGCTACTTAATTCAAGGCCCAAAGTGTTATGGCAACTGAGTTACGCCTGGCATTGCCAAAAGCCTGCGTTCACATTACACCATTCCCAAGCTTATCAATTCAGAATTCATTTTCCTGGCAATTTGATTGCAAACAGAGAGGAAATGCTTTGTGCCAAGTAGTCGGAGTACCAGTCTTTTCATTACCATAAAAAAATAGCGTACAGAAATAGAATGAAAAAAAGTATTCTTACTTTAGTGCTAATGCTAAACGTGATCTTGATGAGCCCATTGGCATGGGGAGATAATGAAAAGGCCGAATTCTCGATTCACCTGTTCCAGAACGGGTTGCCAGTTGTGGATGCCGTGTTATCAGTCAGCAGTGTTTCTTATGCGCATTCTGACGCGCAATTGATTGTAGCCACGCCGTCAGTATTCAGTTGGCAGACTAGTGGCGACTCTGCTATTAAAACCAATTCGAATGGCGCTGTGGCCGGGAAGCTGCCCCCGGGAGAATATCAACTCTCAATCAAAACCGATGATCAGACATTTGCTTTTGATCTGCCGCTACGCGCAGCGGAGAATGTACAAATTCTTGTGACTTTTTATGCAGATGATAGAGAGCCATTACTCAATATTGAAAGTTCAGTTGTGGGAACAATGGCAGGCGCTGATGCAGCCTCAGAGGAAACCAAGCAAGAAGGTAATGGCACCATTAGCGCTGTAGTTTTGTCGGCAGATACGGACAGACCGGTTAAAGACGTGCAAATCTTTGTAAGTGGTTTGCAACAAAGGCTGAGAACGGATGAGAACGGCCAGGTCACGGTAGAAATACCAGTGGGCAGTTACAGTGTTTCATTATTGCATTCCGCTTACAGCAGCCAAACACTGGATGAAGTAACAATTGATAAAGATCAGACAACCGAACTCAGCTTTACGTTAACACCAGCAGGTGTAGAGTTGGCTGAATATGTGGTGTTGGAGCCTTTCTTGTCCGGCTCGCTGGCTTCCATCATTGATGAACAAAAAATGTCTGCTGAGGTTGCCACAATCTTAGGCGCGGAACAATTTAGCCGTAGCGGAGATTCGGACGTTGCCAGCGCCTTGCGAAGAGCATCCGGCCTGACGTTAGTCGGTGGACAGTTTATTTTTATACGTGGTTTGGGTGAACGGTTTTCTTCAACACTGGTGAATGGCGCAGCGATTCCCAGTCCCGACCCAACCCGGCGGGTTGTCCCATTGGATCTTTTTCCTACCAATATTTTGGAAAGCGTTCTGGTGCAGAAAACCTATTCTGTTGATCGGCCAGGTGAATTCGCAGGCGGTACTTTGGAAATGAGAACCCGAAGGATTCCAGAAGAATTTTTCTTTAATTTCGGTGCGCAAACAGGTTATAACAGTCAATCCACTTTTTCCGATGCGCTGACTTATAAGGGTGGAGATACTGACTTCTTAGGCTTTGATGATGGTGCGCGAGATTTGCCGGATTCAATCGCTGAAGCCTCATCTGACGGTGTTATTACGCCGCAAACACAGTTTAATCCTAACGGATTGTCAGCGGATGAACTGGAAGTATTGGGTGAGGATTTGTCAGGTGTCTGGGATGTTAACAATAAAAACAGAGGGCCTGACTCGAGCTTTAATACATCCATTGGCGATGTATTTCATTTAGGTAATTTCCGCACGGGTTATATTGCAGCGGGTGGCTGGGAACAACAATTCAGGAATCAAAACGAGATTAACCGGGAATTTTCGTCGTCTGGAAACCAGACTGATGACAGCCTGAGGCTAACCCGGGATTTTGATGTGCAGCGTTCATGGCGGGAAGTGCAATTAACCGGTTATGCCGCGACGGAGATTGAATATAAAGACCAGCATCGTATTTATGCCAATACCATGTTTCTCCGGCAGACAAGGGATGAAACCAGAATAAGCCAAGGTTTTACGGATGAGGAAGTGACTGATGTACGCAGGACAAAACTCTGGTACTTCTCCAATCAATTGCTGATGAATCAGGTGGGTGGCGAGCATAAATTCAATTGGGCAAAGGATTTAAAAATTGACTGGTTATTTACTGACGCAACGGCAAAAAGAGATGAACCGAATACCAGGGATTATCGTTTTGATGAGGATAGTCAGGGCAATTTCTTCTTTTCCCGAAGACCGGATAACAATCAGACTTCGTTTGGCGACTTGACGGATAAAGAACAAAGCTGGCGGGTGGACGCAGCGCTACCGCTGGAACTTTCACCGGATTATAAGTTTTCGCTGAATGGCGGTTTTTACACGCAAAGCAAAACCAGGGATGCGAGAATTCAACGCTTCATTTTCTCGTCTATTGGTCCCGATGCAAGAAATCAGACTATCTTGTCGCAATCTTCTCTGGAATCGATTCTAAGCCCACAGAATATTGGTTCAAATGGATTTCAGTTACGTGATTCGACGCGTCCTACGGATAGCTACAACGCAAAGCAGGATCTTTTTTCTTATTACGGAAAACTGGATTCGACATTTTATGATCGCGTGAGGATTATCGGCGGTTTGCGCTGGGAAAATAACGACCAGTTCGTGCGGACGTTTCGATCCGTTGCCAACCAGAATCAGGCAATTGTTACGGAAATTGATAGGGTCGATATGTTGCCGTCGGTTTCCGCAACGTTTACGGTTTCAGAAAAACAACAACTACGGGCTGGTTTCAGTCAGACAATCTCCCGGCCAGATTTCAGGGAATTATCCCCGGCACCGTTTACCGACCCAAGCACCAATCAGGAAACAACGGGTAATCCTAATCTAATCCAAACGGACGTTACAAATTTTGATATTCGCTGGGAATATTACATGTCGCCCAATGAAAATCTGTTAGCCGGTTTTTTCTGGAAAGATCTAGCTAATCCGATTGAGCTGGTTACGTTGGCTGGAACCGGTTTGCAAACTTTTCAAAACGGCGACAAGGCAAGAATTTTTGGGGTTGAATTGGAATTATTGAAAAATCTGGGCTTTGTGCATTCACGTTTAGAAAATTTCTTTGCTGGTGGGAATTATACTTGGTCTGATTCTGAAATTAATCTTCTCCCAGAAAATTTACAAGCGCAGTCAACTGCAACCAGGCAACTGCAAGGGCATTCAGCCCAAATATTTAATTTCCAGGTTGGTTATGATAATCCGGCTTGGGGAACGCAGGCTAACCTGCTCTACAATATTGCCAGTAAGCGTATCGTAGCAGCCGGTGTATTGGGTGCGCCGGATAAATTTGAGCAGCCGTTTAACCAACTTGATTTTGTATTTAGTCAAAACATTAATCGATGGATGGCGATGAGACTGACCATGAGAAATCTGTTGAATGATAAATTTGTCGTGGAACAAGGTGGCGAAATAACACGTGAGTTTAAAAGAGGGCGGCAAATTAACCTGGGTATTCGCATCACTTATTAGTCTCCATGTTGCTTTAGCAAACACTACCTGCAAGGCCTGTAACATGAAGTGTCAGGAGCTGTCATATTTCTTTCATTTGTGTGTCATGTAACTGTCATATTCATTTGATAGATTTGCAAAACCAAAACTATTAAATACAGAGGTAGGGATTTATGACTCATTTAAAAAACTTTCAAACAAAGTTGCAAATCGTAACGGTGTTGCTATTGGGTACAGTCGCATTCAATGCGCAGGCCGCAACGGCAACTTTTGATCCAGCAACAGGCATAGTAGATTTACCGGTCGTAGAAGTGCTGAATGGCGCTTCATCAACATTTTTTAGTGCCCAGTTACAATTGGACGGCAATGAACTGGTTGTAGTCACTGCTGATAGCGGGACACCAACCCAGGGACAACGTAATGTTTTTGATTCAACGACAGGAGCGGTTCATATTCCTTCGGTTGTTGTGGGCGCTGATGAGTTCTACGTCAAATTAAGAATAGTGCCGGGCTCTAACCCATTACGCTTTACCGTAGATCAATTAGTCAGCAATCAGTTTGCTGCATGCCCTAGTTTTGCGGCACCGGGCCCTACTGCTGGATCTTGTGTTTTAAGTGGTGAGATTAATGAAGATATTACGTTGACCAAAAATACGCAATGGATCTTGTCCGGCGGTGTATTTATTGGTGGCGATAATACCAATAGCGCAACAATTACTATCAATCCAGGCACCCATGTCTTTGGTCAACAAGGCGCTGATTTTTTGTGGGTACGGCGTGGCTCTAAAATTATGTCGGAAGGCACACCGGATAACCCAGTTGTGATGAGCGGTGCGTTGCAGCAATCAGCAGGCGAATGGGGTGGACTGGTTATTGCCGGCAATGCGCCTGTGAATGGTTGTAATGAAGGTGTAGCATTATGTGAGATTCCTTTTGAAGCGATCACTTCAGAATTTCTGGGTGGTAATAATCCAGCAGATAACAGTGGTGTAATTAAATATACGCAAATTCTTTTTGCTGGGTTTGCAGTTCGCCCAAATGAAGAACTCAATGGCTTAACATTGAATGCTGTCGGTTCTGGCACAGTGATTGACTTTGTGCATGTGCATGAAGGCCTGGATGACGGCGTGGAAATGTTTGGTGGTACCGTGCAAATGAAGCACTTGGTGCTGTCTAACATCGGTGATGACAGTCTGGATTGGGGTCTTGGTTGGATAGGAAAAGCACAGTTTGTATTGGTTAAACAAGCTGCGGATGATGGTGATCGTGGTATCGAAGCAGACAATAACAAGAGTGGCAATTTACTGCCCCGCTCTCAACCGATTCTATCCAACATGACGCTCGTTGGCGCCCCTGTCAGCACACAAGGCGCGTTACTGCGCCGTGGCACGGGTGCAAACATCTGGAATTCTGTTTTCACGGGTTTCCCAACTTGTTTACAAATTGATGGTGCGCCAACTTTTGTAAATGCAGGGTCACCGGGTAACTTGAGCGGTGGTTTAACCATACGTAATTCTTTTGTTAATTGCGCAACAAATTTTGCTGAGGGAGAAGGTGCGACGTTTACTACAGCCGACTGGTTTCTTGGTCAACAAGGAAACAGTGAAGCAGATCCATTTTTGAATGGTTTTTTACCTGCAGCTGGTTCACCATTAATGTTGGGTGGCACTACTGTCGGAGACGCTTTCTTTGATGATGTTGATTATGTAGGGGCATTCAAAGATGAGAACGATGATTGGACACAAGAGTGGACTTTTGATTTTAATTAAGCCTTAGTAATTTAAGAGCACAAATACGCCTTTGCTTAACAGCAAAGGCGTATTTGTTTTGTAAGTAAGTGGCAACCAGCCTTAGCACAAAGTAAAGTATGCAGGGTCTTTCCCTTCTTTATCTAATGATTATAGGCTTAAGAGTTTTTTCAAACTGCCGATATAAGTTAGTAGATGCATGAAAGACCAATCGCCAGGAGACCTAATTTGTGAGCATAACGTCTAAAGAACTTGTGGGTAATATTACCCAGTTGACGTCGTTTCCCGACGTCGCATTTCGCATCAATGAGGCGTTTGCTGATGAAAACAGCAGTGCTGCCGATTTTGTTGCAATCATCGAGCCGGACCCAGCTTTAAGTGCTGCGCTTTTGCGTATCGCCAATAGTGCCTTATATGGTGTTGGTGGAACGGTTAGCACCATTGAGCGAGCCATTACGATAGTCGGGTTACGCGAGATTAAGGATCTGGCATTCGGCATTTGCGCTAATGCGACATTTCAGGGCATTCCGAACGATTTGGTTTCCGTCAAGGATTTTTGGAAACACAGCCTCTATTGTGCGACAGCTTCGCAGAGTCTTGGCCGCAAAGCGAAGATACATGCCGCAGATTCACTTTTCACTGCAGGTCTTTTGCATGATATCGGTGAGCTGGTCATGTTTAATCAAAACCCGGAATTATCCAGAACAGCATTAGAGCTATCACTTGACGAGAATGATGGCGTTACTTCTTATTTAGCGGAACGCAAAGTTTTTGGTTTTGATCATGCGGAAGTCGGCGCGGAACTTGCGCGTCAATGGTGTTTGCCCGACAGTTTACGGGCGTGTATTGAGTTTCATCATGACCCTTTTGCCAGCGATATAGCGGGCGATGCTGTTTTGATTGTTCATCTTGCCAACAGCATTGCCGTGCTTGCAGAACTCGATAGCCTTAATCTCGATGATGCGCCACCGATCGACAAGCGTACTTTTGAGAAGCTTGGTCTAAGTACGGATGTTATACCCGAGATAGTGGCAGAGACGCAGGAATCAGTTAAAGAACTGTTACGCGTTTTTCTGAATTAGTAGCCATCACAGAATGTAAAAAGCCGTATGCGGATTAACCACCGCATATGGCTTTTTTTATTTACAATAAAACATATCTAATCCTGGCTTCTTTTGTATGAGTGGCATAAAAAAATATAGTAACGAAATTTCCGAGATTTATGGGCAAGGAGCGCAAAGTTTTTCTGACTTCTTCAAACATGCACATGATTTTTTAGAATACGACAGAATCATATTCGTTAAATCAATGCCTAAAGACGCGAAAATTCTGGATTGTGGTTGCGGGCCTGGGCAGGATTCAGAAGTTTTTGCAAAACTCGGATATCACGTGACCGGTATAGACATTACCCCAGAATTTATAGCCATGGCCGCAAAGCGTGTTCCAGATGCAAACTTTTTGCAAATGGATATGATGGCCATTGACTTGCCTCCTGCTAGCTTTGATGGCGTTTGGGTTTGTTTTAGTTTGCTGCATATTCATCAAACTGATGTGCCAACGGTATTGAGTAATCTTAGAAACATTATGAAAACCAGTGGAAAAATGATGATTGCGCTTCACCGAGGCCCAGAAACTGCTTGGGTAACGGCGAATATATCGGGCTTAAATCACAATTGTGGTGTTCAAGAGTGGGTTCAATCTGACTTGGAAGATATGATTAAAGAAAACGGATTTGAAATTGAATATTCACGTTCTTTTGAACGACCTGGTGGTCGGTTTCCTTTGTTAACAATAATGACTCGATTGGATACTGCGAATTCTACGGATATATAGTTTACTGCGTAATTGTGTGAAAACATCATAAACAAAGGGTGACAGCCGCATTATTGCTTGCAGGAAATTCAACCACAGCTACCCGAAATAGATTTTGCTCTTTTATTTGTTTGATTTTTCTGCCATTATTTCGTGGATGCCCAGCTGTATAAGTGGTTGCTTCTCTCGCTCCTGCGGGAGACACAAATAGCATCAAACTTATTGATTGCCACGATTGATGGCACGCAAGTTCTATTTCGCATTATACCGGATGATGACTTGCGCTTGTTCCAGTGATATTTCTGTATGATGAATAAGAAAGGGCTTCGGTCTCTTTTTCCCGTGCCTGCAAATATCAAGTAGTCGGAGCACTAGATCACATCATACCCATGAAATCTTATTCTGAAGCCGCTGAACGCAATAAACGACCGATTCTGGCAGTATTGCAACAAGTTTTCGCTGATCGCAGCATGGTGCTGGAAATTGGTAGTGGCACCGGGCAACATGCCGCATATTTTGCTCTCGATCTTAGTCATCTTACCTGGCAACCATCAGAACACCCCACTAACCTTGCTGGCCTACGTGAAAGATGCAATGAGCGTCTGGTACCAAATTTAGCTGAACCGATACCGCTTGATGTGGATGATGAGCCCTGGCCTATTTTAACTGTGGATGCAGCTTTTACCGCCAACACCTTACACATCATCAGCTGGCCGCAAGTTTGCCGCCTATTCACCAAGGTGGGCAGTTTGTTACCTGAAGGCGGCGCGTTTTGCACCTACGGCCCCTTCAATATTGATGGCGAATTTACCAGCAAAAGCAATGCCAATTTCGACGCCGCCCTACGCGCACGTGATGCAGACAGTGGCATTCGTGATGTTAGGGATTTAACGGCGCAAGCTAAAATACACAAGCTTTTTCTGCAAGCGGATCACCCCTTACCCGCTAATAACCGCTTGCTGATTTGGCGCAAGATTGTTACATTATGAAGGGGCACTGCACTGATCATGCTTCCTTGCTTTGATTCTAGTGACCCCATTTTTCAGTGGGAATGAGCAACAACTTTAGGGCGCTTCTGAAAATTCAGAGTTCGCCCAAATGCAAGGCGTGGGAAAAATTTTGCAGCACAGCATATGGTTGGGTTGATATGACAGCAAGCAATTTTTTCCACAACACAGCAGTTGGGATGAAATCTGGGTTTTTAGAAGTGCCCTTTATTCAAAACTCAACAAAGTAAACTGAAAAGATTGCGCGTCGGTTAAAGTCATTTGCACATTATTAACCACGGTGGTGGGATCAATCATCACGGAGGGGACGGTTAGTAGGTCATTTGCGGCTGAAAACGTGGCGATATTGGTGGGGTTTGTTTGTAATGTGGTGACACTGGTTGGGTCCAGCTCAAAAACAAACTTTGGGTTGGATGCGATCAGATTAAGTTTGACTGCCAGCAGATCACCATTTCCAGTAGTTACGGCAAAGCTTAAAATGCCTTCGCTGAAGATGCCGGTGGTGTCGGTTATTGCTACAGTATTGATGCGCACGAGGTTATCAACTAACAGTTGTTCGCCGTCAAAATTGATGGTTGGTGCTTCGCCCAAGTT
>JAJFJK010000053.1 GCA_021774075.1 Nitrosomonas sp.
AATAATCAAATGGATCCCATCTTTCGCCTGTCCACCAAATACCAAATGAAGCCTCATAGTCCCATGGAACAAAGAAAAATTTTCCTGAGCCACCTCTTGCAAGATAATAATTCTTCTTGAAGGAATCCTCATTTGAAATAACGCTTGTCATTAACCATATGTCAACTGCGCTATCAATATCAACTTTATTATCTATTTGGTCAATAAATTCTGCATCACTAGAGAGGTTGATAAAGTTGATGAGATCTTCAAGTGGTTCCCATCGAGCTATATCGTCTACGTCTGGGTATTTTTGTATGAAATCTGTCCGAGCAGTTTCTATGAAATCTAGTGTCGCCAAGTTTGTGGATCCTGCTTTATAGAGAACACTCCCATTTTCTTCGTCTGAAAAATCTATTTGAACAAAAAGTTTATTGCCGTTAGCATCTTTGGGTATTTTTATTTTTTTAAGATCCAATAATTTACGGTCAACTTTTTCCGATAATATATAAATTCCATGGTAGTCATTGTCTAAAAAAACTTCAATAGGATGACCACGGACTGTTGCCTGACCTTTCTGCTCTCCATTGGTAATAAAGGCATATGGCCGCATACTATTAAATATGTCATGAGCAATTCTATCTCTTACGAATGAGTGGTCAATATAAGCAGCTTGTAGTCTCCAATCACCATCTTCACGCAAATCCAATAGCGCTAAGTCTAACTCTTCAGTGGGATCGCCAGATTCAACGAACTCAATATTAAAGCTCTTTTTATCGTAAATCAGGGACGTTTTTCCAGCAAATTCTATTCCCATATCTAGAACACCAGTATCTTGTATAAACTCTTCACTTGATAACTCAAATGTACCTGGATTTTTTGGTTCATCAACAATTAGGTTGGCAGTTAATTTAATAACAGGAAGTGGGTTTGTATTTAGTAAAGGAATTTTAAAACTTTCAATATTCGAAAATTCACTAATACCTTGATCGTTACCCGCCTGAACAGCAATAAAAAATGCAGCCCCTTCCCATAACAAAGCAGAAAAACTTGTTTGCGTCCCCAATTCCATGCTACCTACAGAATCTGGTCCTGTGAAAGGATATGGCGCATAGCTTAGTTTATATACTGCTGCACTTGGGACATTGGTCCAAGCAATTGTAATATTAGGTCCATTTATCGAATAAGTAAGTACCGGAGCTGCGGGGGCAGCATTTGCTACCATCGAAAAAAAATATAGGAAGAAAGCGAAAAAAGATGCTAAATGTCTTGGGATCATTTTTATCACCATATTCTCAATGACAGAATAAGATCTACTATCGTTTTCAATTAAAAACTGTCCTGTTGTACCTAACATTAATTGCTGCATAAGTAATCGCATGATATCTGTCAATAAACGAACATATATCTGCTAGTTTCAATACCTTTAAGGATTGCTTCAAACCGGAATGTGATGCACTAAAATACGTGCGTAACGAAATGGGCCTGAGCAATGTGGAAATTATGGTGCCATTTGTCAGAACACCGACTGAAGCCCAGCAAGTCATCAAGGCACTGGCTGATTGAAACAGGCATAGAAAATCTTTCACTGAATCCAGATAGTGTTATTGAAACTTGGTTGTATTTGGCGAACTCGGACTATGCACGCCGAAAAAAAACCGAGTAACTTTTGGCTTCTGGTTTAAAAACGCTTCATGGCATCTGCACGATCAATTCCAGAAAACGCTTCCTATCCGCTTCGAGCTTTGCTTGAATATTTTTTATCCGCGCCTGATTCTCAGCCAGTTCTTCTTGTAAGCTGACAACCCCGCGTTCGACTGGCAACATATCTTCTTTAATCGCGGTCAGTGTTGGGCTATCCGTGCGTTCTGCTTCATCCGCTTGTTGCTGCAAAGACTGTAATTGAGTACGCACGATATCCAGTCGTTTTTCAATACCAACAATATTCAATTCAATTGGGTGCACATTGCGCTCCAATGCCCAATCAATTTCTTCTTCACTGGTATAGGTGTTGAGTAAGACTTCGTCGCGTCTTCTTGCTTCTTCTTGTTTTTGTTCGGCGGCTTCTACTTCTGCCTGATCTACGGCAGGTAATGACTTGTCTTCTACTTCATTTTTGCGAAGCACAACACCCAGCTTATTCATCTCAACGGTTGCTTTGTCGTGACACTCAGGCGGCAGGATATTTGAGTAATAATGTGCAACACCATCATCATCCACACATTTCTTGAGTGCAGCCGACACGGGTTGTGAAATAACAAAAACTAATGCCATCAGAAAAATCCATCGCATGATCGTCTCCTGTAATAATATGCTGGCCCACAAAACGAAAAAAATCCCGCAAACAGATTGGAGCATGATTGATCTAGCGTATCGCTTAAAAACATCGACTTATCGCATCGATTCAAAGCATCGTTCAGGCGACACCATATTGTTCACGATATTGCTCTACTGCATGCAGATTTTGTGCCAGATCACTTCTATCTTGTAGATAATTAATCAGACTGTTTAAATCAACAATACTGGTAACGGGAATGTCATGCGTTTTCTTTACTTCTTGTACCGCAGATAGCTGTCCACTGCCACGCTCCATTCGGTCCAGTGCAATTACAACACCACCAGGCGTTGCACCCGACGCGTGAATCAGTTGAACTGATTCACCTACTGAAGTTCCGGCAGAAATAACGTCATCCACGATTAGCACCCGCCCGGCCAGTGGCGCACCCACTAACGCGCCACCTTCTCCATGATCTTTGGCTTCCTTACGATTAAAACAGAAGGGATAGTTATGCCCCATCTCGGCCAATGCAATTGCAATGGTGCTGACCAATGGAATACCTTTATAGGCCGGGCCAAATAACATATCAAACGGAAGCGCTGCAGCAACAATGGCTTTCGCGTAGAATTGCCCCAGTTTGCGCAAAGATTCGCCATCATTAAACAAGCCTGCATTAAAAAAATATGGGGACATGCGCCCTGCTTTGGTTTTAAATTCACCAAAACACAGCACATTACGATCAATTGAGAACTCAATAAACGCTTGCCGAAAATCGGACATAATCAGATAAATCCCAAGAATTAAATATGCAAATTATAACGCTTAACGTCAATGGCGTACGTGCAGCCACAAGAAAAGGTTTCCTGCCGTGGCTTGCAGCACAACCCGCTGACATTGTCTGCATCCAGGAATTAAAAGCGCAAATGGCCGATCTTTCAAACGACATTCTGGCGCCAGCGGGTTACCAGGGTTATTTTCATTGTGCGATAAAAAAAGGTTATAGCGGCGTTGGTATTTATTGTCGCAACAAACCCGATAGGATTATTGAGGGATTGGGCATTGATGAAATTGATCAGGAGGGCCGCTTCATTCAGGCCGACTTCGGAAATTTAAGCGTTATTTCCCTCTACCTTCCATCCGGTTCCAGTGGCGATCATCGCCAGGTCGCCAAGTTCTTTTTTCTGGATAAGTTTTTCCCGATACTTAAAACGTTAATCGCTTCCAAACGGGATGTCATATTATGTGGTGACTGGAATATTGCACATAATGAAATTGACTTGAAAAACTGGCGTGCCAATCGGAAGAACTCCGGTTTTCTGCCGGAAGAACGTGCCTGGTTAACCCGTGTCTTTGATGAGATTGGTTTTGTCGATGTATTTCGACGGGTTAACCCGGAGCCCGATCAATACACCTGGTGGTCCAATCGCGGTCAGGCCTGGGCAAAAAACGTGGGATGGCGTTTAGATTATCAAATAGCCACACCGGAAATTGCACAACAAGCACATAGTGTTTCAATTTATAAAGAACATCGTTTTTCCGATCATGCACCGCTGATTATTAACTACAACGATAGCTGATCCTGAAAATCACAACCGCCTAAATAGACGGTATTTACTGGCGATTATAAAACTTGTGTATTGGATACATGGCGCTATGATGTTAAGTTCACACCGTTCATTGTTTCTGTTTGCGTTACAACACGTGAAAACAAATAAACAACAATCACGCTAAACACATTTAACGACGATTTCTAGGCTAATGAATTCAACCGTAATCTCTGGCTGGCTAAGCGCCCTTAAGATCTATTCTCACCCACGGGTATTGGGTATGCTGTCATTGGGCTTTTCCGCCGGATTACCGCTATTACTGATATTGGGTACACTCTCATTCTGGCTGCGTGAAGCTGGCATAGACCGCACCACGATTGGTCATCTCAGTTGGATTGGTTTAGCCTACAGCGTGAAATGGCTTTGGTCACCATTGGTGGATCGTTTATCCCTGCCACTGTTAACCCGCTTATTGGGTCGCCGGCGTGCCTGGTTATTGTTATCACAAACCGTCATTGCACTTGCCTTGGTCGGCATGGCCAATACTGATCCGCTGGTGAACTTAACGCATATGGTCTATTTTGCCCTGGCTGTGGCGTTTGCATCGGCAACACAGGATATTGCATTAGACGCCTATCGCATTGAAGCCGTGGCATTAGAACTGCAAGGCGCCATGGCGGCCACTTATCAGGCCGGTTATCGCATCGCCATGATTATGGCTTCGGCAGGCGTTTTATGGATAGCCGCAGCCGTTGACCCGTCAGCCACCACTTATGAACACTCCCCTTGGCGCTTTGCCTATCTGATTATGGCGGCCACTATGAGTGTCGGCATTATTACCACATTGATTATTCGTGAACCGGATGTGCCTTATAGCAAGCTCATTTCAGAAAACGAAAAATATGCGCAACGGATCATCTCAACATGGCACCTCAATGCACGCCTCACAGGTATTTTAGTTTGGTTGTATGGCGCACTGATTGCACCATTTAGAGATTTTATCGTGCGTCACGGCAAACAAGCATTGTTGATCCTGTCGCTGATTGCACTTTATCGCATTTCCGATGTTGTCATGGGTGTCATGAGCAACCCGTTTTATGTTGACATGGGTTATAGCAAAGATGAAGTCGCCACCGTCTCGAAAGTATACGGTGTTCTCATGACAATTGTGGGTGCCGCCATTGGTGGTATATTGACCCTGAAAATCGGCATCATGCGCACGCTATTCCTGGGTGCTGTGTTGTCTGCTGCAACGAACCTGCTGTTTGTCTGGCTGGCCGGACGCGGACATGATGTCAGTGGGTTGATTTTCACCATCTCAGCAGACAATCTCTCTGCCGGTATTGCTTCCTGCGCGTTTATTGCGTATTTATCAGGCTTAACAAATTCCGCCTATTCCGCCACACAATATGCGTTATTTAGCTCAGTGATGTTGTTATTACCCAAGTTTATTGCAGGCTTCAGTGGACAGTTTGTTGACACCTATGGCTATGAAACTTTCTTCATAGGCACCGCAATACTGGGCCTTCCTGTCCTTGTATTGGTGTGGCTTGCGGGACAGGCAAAATTCGCAGCTCCGGAAAAAGAAAAATCAGATGCAAAACCCTACTCATGAAGAAACAGGCATGCCTTGATGATAAATCTAGCAGCTCACCATTCACTGATAAAACAACTATTTACCATTTCAACAAAGAACACCTTACGATATACTTATAAAAGTAATTCAACGAATTATAACCAGACAAAAGGTGGACATAATGCTTAAAAAAATACTTTATGTTTTTTGTATCTTGTTAATAGTGAGCAGCAAAAGCTGGGCGTTGGATGTCTTATATTATTCGATAACCGATGGTACTGTTAGAGGTGCCGACATACTAACCGGCAATGAAGTAGCCAGCGTGCCAGCCAGCGCATTTAAAGGCGCAATCGTAGGCGCCGCGAGAGAAATGGCTGTTGACCCCACCAATCGTTTGTTATGGTACACAGCAACCGATGATGCCATTCACTCGGTTCACCTTGACACCTTAAATGAAGGCCCTTCAATTGCTAGCGACAGAATCTCAGGCGCCAGTGTCGGCGCTGAGCGGCATTTATATATCGATTATTCACGCCGCCATTTGTTAGTCACAACAACGAGCGGCGACATACAAAGATTTGACCTTGAAACACAGGCTGACCTCAGCCCCATTCCAGCAACATTCTTCACCGATGGCAATGTCGGCACCTTGCGCCATTTGGCCAGTGATATCCGTACCGGCAATATTTGGTATGCCGCAACTGACGGCTCATTCCGTGAATTTAATCCAGACAGCCTCACACCAACCGGACGTGAAATTTCATTTGGCGCACAATTTGGTGCCAATCCAGGCGCTTTTCGCCATTTCGTGATTGATCCAAACCGGGATTTGTTTCTTTATGCCGTCACCGATGGCAGCCTGGCTACTGTTCCACTGTCAACCTTAACAAGAGGTGAGATCCTGCTTGGCCCGGAAATTTTTGCTGGTGCCAACCCAGGTGCAGGCCGCATCATTAGTTTTGATACGATTGGTTCACCAGGCGGCAATTTAGGCCATGCAAGCTTCGCATCAAATTTTCTAATATTACCTTTTGTCTCTCTGGGAACTAATGACATCCTTTCAGCAACCCTGAGGTTTGATGCTGATCAAAATATTTTCATCGTCGATCATTTTGAAGCAACAAGCCAGACCGCAATGAATGAAACCAGTTTTGACGCAGCTTCAGGCAAACTGACTATACCGGCGGTTGATTTCCAGGGTGTCACTTATCGTGCCACATTAAATCAAATCCCAGACACATTAAATTTCGCACTGGAGTCTGCTGAAGTTCAATAGCAGTAAAAAGTTAGACTTTAAACATGGAGAACATAGAGATCTCTGCGTTTTGTTTTCTGTGATCTCTGTGAATTAGAGTAAGTAGTCGTTCAGAAGTTACTTAACACTCTTAATGTGACAAGTTTCGTCATTCCCGCGTGCTTCTAGCGGGAATCCAGACTGGCAATGGATTCCCGCTAAGAACATGCGGGAATGACGGATTAAGTGAGTTGCTTATGTAGCACATAGTCGCCCAAAAGTTATTAATATTTCCAATGGCATAGCTCTGTAATAATCAGCGAGTTTTGTTAAAATATTTATGATCGCGTGCTTAATTAAAGATCCATTTTTATATTCGCCGCTGTACCTGCGATATTCTTCGTCCCCCACTGCAAAATCTCTCTAATGACCGGTGCGAGCGAATGGCCTTTATCCGTAAGCTGATAGGTATTACGAACCGGACGCTGCTGATAAGGAATCTTTTGCAAAACGCCATAGCCCACTAGTCGTTTCAGTCGATCCGCCAGGATATTGGTCGGAATGCTTTCCGGTGAGGCCTGAAATTCTCCGTATGTTCTCTTACCTGCAAATACATCGCGCATAACCAGCAAGGTCCACTTGTCACCAACAATATCCAGCGCATTGGCAATTGGACAAAGTGAACGCATGTTATCAATTTTTATCGCTTTCTCAGTGCGGTCCATCGATTAAGTATAGCGTAATCACAAATAGACTTGCAAATAAGAAGTGACTATCGAGTGCTAAGCAGCTGGGGAATTACTACACCATCACCCAGCCTGTCGCTCAAAGCGATAAAAAGCCAGTTTACCCAGCAGATTTGGTAGGATTTTAACTTGATGGTTACTATTCATCACTCTGCGTTCAAGGATATGTGCATCGCATTGTCGGCATAACGCTTCAAAATCCCCCAATGTACACAGATGGATGTTGGGTGTGTCATACCAGCTATAGGGCAAAGCATCTGAAACAGGCATGTGGCCCGAAATAACCTGTGCACGATTCTTCCAATAGCCAAAATTTGGAAACGATACGATACCTTCCTTACCTACCCGCAGCATCTCCTGGATAATGCTTTCGGTATGCCTCATGGCCTGCAAGGTTTGCGACAAAATAACATAATCGAATGATGCCGATTCAAAGCTGGACAAACCTGATTCCAAGTCATTTTGAATGACATTGACACCGTTAACAAAGCAACTGAGAACATTGCTGTCGTCAATCTCCACGCCATAACCCAGCACATTACGTTCTTCACGCAAATAGCGTAATAATGAGCCATCACCGCAGCCCAGATCCAAGATCTTGGTATCCGGTCTGACCCATTCTGCAATGGCTGCAAAATCAGGGCGTGCTGCGATGGGTGAAGGCGTTGTGGTATCAGTCATAATTAAGTGGAAATGTTATGCATATAAGCCTGTACCATCTGATGGTAATAGGCTGTCTCCATCAGAAATGAATCATGCCCGTGGCTGGATGTAATTTCTGCGTAACTCACGTTAATTTCATTATCCAGCAGTGCTTTGACGATACTGCGTGAACGCTCGGGTGAGAAACGCCAGTCAGAAGTAAACGACAGCACCAAAAAATCCGCCTGGATATTCTTGAACGCGATACTTAAGTCACCGTCATAGGCCGCAGCAGGATCAAAGTAGTCCAATGCTTTGGTCATTAACAAATAGCTGTTCGCATCAAACAGGTCAGCGAATTTGTCCCCTTGATAACGCAAATAGGATTCGATCTCAAATTCAACGTCAAAGTCAAAGGAAAACGTATCGCCTCGTAAATCACGTCCAAACTTTGCCGCCATTGAATCATCCGAGAGATAGGTGATATGTCCCAACATGCGCGCAAGCCGCAAACCTCTTTTGGGATAGGTATTAAAAGCGTGATAGTCACCGCCATAAAATTCCTGATCGGTCATAATGGCTTGGCGGGCGACATCATTAAAGGCAATATTCTGTGCTGTTAATTTTGATGCAGCAGCGATCACCAGTGCATAGCGCACTTTTTCCGGATAATCCAGCGTCCACTGTAACGCCTGCATACCGCCCAAACTACCGCCCACCACAGCAGCAAATTGCTCAATGCCCAGATGCTCAGCAAGCTGCACATGGGTTTCCACCCAATCTTCTACCATTACAATAGGAAAATCAGCGCCGTAATGTTTACCTGTTCTGGCATCGATACTGGCAGGACCCGTCGAACCATGACACCCACCCAGGTTATTGACACCAATCACAAAAAATCGATTTGTGTCTATTGGTTTACCCGGCCCAATCATGTTATCCCACCATCCGCTACTCTTAGGGATATCTGCATAAACGCCGGCAATATGGTGATTGCCGGACAAGGCATGACAAACCAGCACAGCATTTGATTTCGCTGCATTAAGCTTGCCATATGTTTCATACACCAGATTATAACTACTAAGCACCGAGCCACTTCTCAGCTCCAACGGCTTATCGATATGCACATACTGCGGTGTAACAATACCTACTGAATTCGAGTCTTGCATTGTGATAAGGAAAATCCTGAATAAACGTCCATATATTGAACCAATTATTATAGCGTTAAAGTGTTAGCCAAGGCTAGAAGCCTGTTCACTAGCCCTCTAGCTATTCAATTTAGCCAGTAATGCATGCATTTTTTCTGGGTTGTCTGCTTTAATAATCTTTTGTACCAACGGAATAATATCGGGCAAATGGCTTTTTAAGATTTGGTTTTTTACGGTCAATAATTGTGCCGGATACATGGAAAATTGCTGCAAACCCAGTCCCAGCAACAAGCGTGTAAATTGTATATCGCCAGCCATTTCACCACATAATGCCACCGGCATCTTTGCCCGGTTTGCCGTTTGTATGATGCGTGTGACCAGCCATAAAATCGCCGGATGAAAGGGATCGAAAAGATGGGCAACAGTATCATCCACCCGATCAACAGCCAATGTATATTGAATCAAATCATTTGTGCCTATCGATAGGAAATCCAGTTTTGGCATAAAACTATCCAAACTCAATGCTGCCGCAGGAATCTCAATCATGCCACCGACTTGAATGTTTTCATCAAACGGTATCTTTTCGTCACGCAAGCTTTGCTTGGCATTTGCAATCAAGTGCAGCGTTTGGTCAATTTCAGCCACATTTGAGAGCATTGGCACCAAAATACGTACCTGACCGTATTTTGAGGCACGCAAAATGGCGCGTAATTGAACCAAAAACATTTGTGGTTCGGCCAAACTCATTCTTATTGCACGCAGGCCCAACGCCGGATTAGCTGCGATTTGAATAGTGCCTTTAAGACTCTTGTCCGATCCTAAATCAAAGGTACGGATAGTTACCGGGTTACCACGCATTTTAGTGGCAACCAGACGATAAGCCTCAAATTGTTCATCCTCGCTGGGCAAATTATCCCGGTTAAGAAATAAGAACTCACTGCGAAACAAGCCAATGCCAGTCGCACCACTTTCTTTAACCTGTTCCAAATCTTCCGGCAGTTCGATATTCGCAAATAAATCGATGGGCGCACCATCCAGCGTTACGGCAGCTAAACTTCTAATACGCTTTAGCTTACGTCGCTCAATTTCGAGTTGACGCTGCCACAATCGATACTCATCCAGCACACATTTATCCGGATTAACAATAATGATGCCCCGGTGGCCATCAACAATCAGGCAGTCGTCTTCCAATATGAGTTGACGTGCATGATGTAGCGCAACCACAGAAGGAATATTCAGACTGCGTGCAACGATAGCCGTATGTGAAGTCAAACTTCCTGTGTCTGTCAGAAAAGCAGTGAATTGATTCTGTTTGTATTGCATCATATCTGCAGGGCTTAAATCATGTGCAACCAGGATACTGTCGCCCACATGCTTTGAGGCCGGCGGCAGATAGCCCGGATGGCCGATTAAAGCTTTTAATACACGTTCCACCACCTGCACGACGTCGGTTTTACGCTCACGCAAATAAGCATCTTCAATTGCTTCAAATTGCTCTAGCAATACATCCATCTGCTGGGTCAATGCCCATTCTGCATTACAATGCATCTGCTCAATACTGTTGCGGGTTGCCTCGGATAATGTCGGGTCATCCAGAATCATATGGTGCAAATCAATAAACGCACTGAATTCAGCAAAAGCGGGGCCGCTGGTAACTGATGATTGTAATAACTCAAACTCCTTACGAACTGAAGCGAAGGCTTTGTCCAAACGTGCAATTTCTTTTTTTATCTGATTCTTCGGGATCAGATAATGCGCCACCTCCAAGGCAGCAGGTTCGGCAAGATGTGCATGTCCAATCGTAATGCCTTCGGACACGCCGATGCCTTGCAGGATAAAGCTCATTCATCCTCTCCAAAATAACCCTCAACCAACGCGACCAATGCACTCATGGCCATAACCTCATCATCGCCCGTTGTTTCAATGGCGATGGTAGAACCCTTGTTGGCCGCCAATGTCATCACGCCCATAATACTTTTTGCATTCACACGCCGATTATTACGTTCCACCCAAACCTCACATTTAAATTGGCTAGCTAATTTGGTTAATTTTGCTGATGCACGTGCATGCAATCCCAGCTTATTGATGATTTCAACTTCTTTATGCTGCATGGCTTGATTCCGTACGAATATGTTGAATACCATCCCTACCACCACTTAAAGCCTTTTCCATCAGCGTTGACAATGACTCATTTCGATAAGTCAGTGTCCTGACCAACATCGGCAAATTAACGCCTGAAATACATTCCACCTTGCCGGGCTGAATTAATTTACTGGCCATGTTACAAGGTGTTGCCCCATACATGTCGCTGAGCACCAGCACGCCGCCACCCTGATCAAGTTGTTTGATTAACGCCTGTGCATTACATAGTACGGTATCCGGATCATCCTGAACAAAAATACTTAAATACAGTATTTGCTTGAGTTTTTCACCCATAATGTGACTTGCACAACGAATCAAATGGTCACCCAAATCTTCATGTGTCATCACTAGAATTCCAATCATATTATTTTAATTTATCCTGCTCTTTAGTTTTACTAACGTACACCCAGCGCACCAACAATTGAAACAATTGTCAGTCCAATCAAAACCTCAATTGATACCCATAGGTTAACTATTTACAAATACGTCCTCCATGGTGCATGTATGCTAGCCGAAAGTGCTCAAACAAACAACACTCAAGGTATTCAGCGCAGAACACATGCTGTCAAACAGACCTACCTCGCCTTGCGCATGAAACTTAATTAACAATCATCAGTCACTCATCAGGGAAACATCAATTTAAAAAGGAATCGTTATGAGCGCATATAACAATCAACAGGTCAAAATTACATTGATCTTAATTGTATTTTGTTTCCTGATCATCGGTTGTGCTGGCCCAAAACCGATTCTTTATCCCAACAACCACTTTAAATCAGTAGGTCAAGAACAGGCTGATAAAGACATTGCAGAATGCAAGGCGTTTGCAGAGCAATACGCATCGTCATCAGAGGCTGGAAAAAACATGGCAAAAAGCACGGTAATGGGGGCCGGTGTAGGTGCCGCCAGTGGTGCTGTAGGTGGTGCAATCAGAGGTTCAGCATCGCAAGGATCTCTTGTTGGTGCGGCGGCTGGAGCGACCATCGGATTGATTCGCGGCTTATTTAGACTCAGCGAACCAAACCATACCTATATTTCACTTGTTAATCATTGTCTTAAAGACAGAGGTTATGAGTCAGCGGGATGGAACTAACTTTACTGACATGTGCTTGATTTCCATCTGCTAGTCATGCGCCGTTAATTCAGTCCGGATACCACGCAGCTTGGCAGAATCAGGCATGATCTGCTGTGCCCTTTGTAAATACACCTGAGCTGTTCTGGGCTGACCGTCAGAGCGGGCTTTTTCAATAAATTGCACATAAATATCCACCATCTTCTGCAACCCGGCATGTGCCGCCGCATTGTCCGGCTCGCTTGCCAAGACTTGCTGGTAATACGCATAAGCATTGTCACCAACCGGTGTGGTTAAACGCATTCCCTGCATGGCGTCTTGTGCGGAATTTAAATACCACTCGACCGAATGCGTAGCCGGTATTTGTACCGATTCCTGTTGTAGCACGCTGCTGTCATCAATAGCTGTGTCCGGCAAGTGTACTTCTTCACTTGGTGTCATCTGCTGGTCTGCTTGGTAAATTTCGTTTTGATTTGTTACGGTGTCTTCTGTCGGCTCTTCCACCAAGTCTGATTGCGGCGTCAATTCAGTGATTACAATCGGCGCATCAATGGTTTCAATTTCAGTCGATTCAATGGTTGGTCGGTCGACATGTTGCTGTAATGGGAATGAAGACGGGGATAAAGATTGCGAAACCTCTTGCTCAGAACGTAAAGACAATAATTCAACGATGGTTAAAATAGCCACCCCGAAGAATAGGGTGATAATCCATAGTATGGCATGCCGTTCACCACTATCCGCAGAAGTTGCTCGCCCATCCTTATCATTGGTTTGATCAGATTTCAGTTTAGCCAGAATCTCAGCGACAGATTGCGGACGATCAGCATATTCTGGACACAGCATCCAATTAATAACTTGTGCAAAGGTTGAATTCGCCTCGTTTTCCGAGGACATACAAAGCGGGGTCATCGGATCAGGTTCACCTTTATTTATAGCATTGATTCGATCTTGCGCAGCAACCGGCACATGATGCGTAATACAATAATAAAGTGTTGCTGCAAGCGCATAAAAATCGGTAGCCGGCCCGGTTTTATTGCTATCCTCATATTGTTCGACAGGCGCATAACCCGCGACTAATGCATTAGCAAGCTGGTCAGTCTGTGCAGCAATGGCTAATCGCCCACTTGAAAAATCAGTCAGCACTAATTTACCATCCTTAGCCACCATTATCGTTGCCGGTTGGATACCACCATGCACAATCTTGCGTTTGTGCACAACTTGCAAAGCTTGCAACATTGAAATCAGAATCTCTCTAAATTCTTCTTCGGCAAACGGCACTGAAGGCCAATCAAGCTTAGCAAACGGCACACTATCCTGATAACTCATCACCAGATAAGCCGTGCCATTAAATGGCAGAACATTCTCTGCGCCGGAAATATTGGCATGTTCGATTTGCAAAAGTATTTCCGCCTGCTGCAGAAAGACCCCTAAACCATACTCGAAACCTGCACTATCATCTGGCGATTTGGGCGCGACATTCAAACCATCGCCAGCACGCGCAGATAACGCCATTGGGAAATACTCCCGCAGTATAATCCAATCCTTAAAGTGATGATTCCAGGCACGATAAGTAATATCAAACAAGCCGACATTTAAGACGTTCTTAATCTCGTAAACGCCAATACGGGTTCCCTCTGGTAACGTCTGGTCGTGTAGTGCTGTCATGATAAGATCATTCCTTTTTTCTCATCTCAGTTAAGACATCATTTGATAAGATTGTAAGCATTGTACCCCGGTGCGGTAAAAGTATGAATGCGTTTAAAAAAACAATGAGAGCTAGCGTCCTAAAAATTGAACCACAACTTCATAGCAATGACAATCCACACACGACCCGCCAGCAATTCGGACTATGACTGGCTTTATGCGCTTAACCAGGAAGTTTATCAAGACCTGATCACACTGGAATTCGGCTACTGGGACGTAGAGGAAGAACTGGCCCTATTCCAGGATGCCTGGCAATCACATAATATCAACCTGATTATTGTGGCGGGAGAACGCGCAGGCATGTTCATATTAGAAACGCGTGACAACTATCTTTGGCTCTCTGAGATTCAGATTACAGCAATGTATCAAGATAGAGGCATCGGCAGCAAGATCATCCAACAACTCATCGCCAAATCGCGTCAACAAAAAACACCCCTACGTTTGAGAGTATTGCACGCCAATCATCGCGCCTATCAACTCTATCAACGCCTGGGGTTTCGCCGCATCGATAGCGCAAAACACCACCATGTCATGCAAGTCACTTAACAACTAAGCAACTAAGCGACAAAACGATTTACTTGACCGTATATTCAGCAACCAGCCAGGTTTCATCCTGTTGTTTTGCCAACGCTATGGTCTCCATCGTCAACCCTTTATTTGCAAATGTCGTATAAAACTGCAGCACAACATATTCTCCATCCGGCAGTTTTGACAAAGATGTCGTTTGCCCGGCTGTAGCGATATATCGATTACCCGCAGAACCTAGCGGCGCCCGGATCGATGTAATTGATCTAACCCAATCGGACTCGGACGTCACTTGCCGTAGTTCAGCTGATGAGCTTCTCCAGCTTTCTACGTACTCATTATTATCCACCAGTTCAAGCCAGGAACGCGCACTGCGCTCAACCTTTTCCAAAATATCACTGTCCGCAGCATAAATAACACTCGTACAGAAAAACAAAAGCAATAACGCAACAAATTGTTTCTTCATTTAATTCCTTACTTCCTTAAATTGAATTGGCTATACTGAATAGCCATAAAAAACGGCAATACTACACCTTAATGCTAGTAGTCGGCATACTAGTTTTAGCGCTGTTTTGCATAAAAATCAAGTGGGACAATCTTTCAAAAACACTCGTCGACTCATGTCCACGCTTTGTGGTCAAATAGTTCCGCTTTAAAACCCACGGCAGCTGTTTTCCCATTGGTCATTAACGGGCGTTTGATCAAACGCCCATTACCCGCTAGCAAACCCAATATTTCCTGATCCGATAAAGTTGGCAGCTGCGCCTTAATATTTAATTCACGGTATTGTATACCGCTGGTATTGAAGAGCTTTTTCATCGGTGTGCCAGCGAGTTTCGCAATGCCGGCGAGTTCTTTTGCCGTTGGTGGATTTCCAGTAATATCAATAAATTCATAAACAATGTCGGCTTGCTGCAAGCATTTTTCCGCCTTGCGGCAAGTGTCACACTTTTTGTAACCATAAAATTTAAGCATATATTCCCGACCTCTTTAATAAACAACCTCGTGGCAAGACCACGGGGAATCGCAAGTTAAAATCGTCGCCAAAAAGATTCTTGACGTTTTCTCAAGCCCGGCTGAAATGGATGAGCATAACGTGACGGTCGGCGCATCCATTGGCATTAAATCATATTCCTCCGGTCATGTGGAGAGCGTAGATACTATTGTAAAAAATAGCAGATGATTAGATATATGCAGCCAAACCGGCTGGCAAAGGAAGCTATCATTTTTACACCGGTGAAGATAACCCATTCGTACAACAATAAATAATATTTTAGTGCTCCTTCAACTTGATATTTTAGGGTAAAGTTAGCTTTTCAGGGTTGCTGGCAAGGCAGGTCATGCAGGCCATTACCCTTGTCAAGAGACCTAACACCGCCAGTAACGCTGAAAAGCTAACCCGAAGGGCGCTCACAAGATGTCCCGTCACTGCGTTGCAGCACTTGCCAAGGGAATAACCATTGTCAGCGTGCTGCGTCCTTGTAACAAAACATCTTGTGAGCGCTGTACCCTGAAATATCAAGTTGAAGGAGTACTAGTTATCAAAAACTTGCTCAATTGACAACTGATTTACCCTTGCGTATATTTCATCAGTAACAAGACTCTGCGTTTATTTTTTCTTCTTGTACCTTCCAAGATGAAGTGTTTTTCTTCATTAGCAAAGGGATGTCACATCTTCAAAACGATAAGGGAGTATCGAGCTATGATAAAAAGATTAAAAACCCTGGCCTTAAGCCTAGTAATCCTTGCACTGATATCAGCCTGTTCAACCACCCATAAATCAACGCAATCTCTCAGGTCAGCGACGGAACAACTATTGCTTAGTGAAGCGGTCATACGCAGTCTTCCAAAACAACAAAATAATCCGTTATCCATTCCACAGGGCGCTAATGTAATACTTGGTACTACAGGCATTACAGGAGCAAATATGGATGAGAAAATTGTGCAGGAAGTCATGGCTGGCTGGTTAGGGCAACATGGTTACCATGTTCAGCATGATGCGAACAACGCCGCATACAAAATTAACGTGATTGTGGGCTCGTTGGGAACAGAGCTGGGCGGTATGTTTTTTGGGATTCCACCAGTCTCAGGTTCTCTCCTTCCAATTTCCCTTCCTGAGTTAGCACTTTTCAAAGCACAACACCAAACGGGTTACGCAAAATTTCATATCGATATTTTTGAGATTCCATCCGGTCGGTTTGTGCAATCAACACCGGCGTTCCTAGCCGAAACTCACTATAATGATTACACCATCCTGTTTGTATTTTCATTCAATAAAACCGACCTGATTTCTCCGCCACAACTTGGGAATTTTCGCAGTCCCATACAAACCCAAACAGAAGAATGAAGGCGTGCAGGCCGTGTCTGAATATTAAAATTACGAAACTTCTATTGGCTTAGTTTTGGAAATAACACAGAGGGCAAAGTGACTTCTCTGTACTCTCTGTGTATCAATTTACACAATGGTTTAGCATCCCGACATTGCACCGATCCACCGGCAATCTTTATAAGGTGACCGCATAAATAGTGATTTGTATTGTTGTGGCAGTTTTGCCATGATTTGCTCAAATTCTTGCAAGTCGTTATCGCTAAGTTGTGTTTGCCGATAAAAGGTGTTTTATTGATTCTCAAATCCATCTTTAAAGCTTTATTAACATATGCAAGATTAAAAAAATCCAACATGCTCAACATCACAGACTTGTCCTTAAAATCTTTTTCCACCTCAATAAAGAACACTTTGCCTTGCCAATTATTCTCAGCAAGTAATTGCATCGCCCTATATTCTATTTCTATCCATTGCAATACATAAAACTGGTAGCGGCTGATTTTAATGTCCTTATAAAAATCAAAAATCGTTTCATCGCCGGTCAATGACCATTGAAAAAAACTTTTATCACCGCTTTTGTAGTATGAGAAAGGAAGGTGTATTTTGCGTATTAATTGCTCGCGAACCAATTCACTTTTTGCCACATAGCGCGGATCACGCACCAAATGAATAAAGCCGGGCTGATCAACTAAGCGTGTTGCATAGCGATGGCAGGTTTTTAAAAAAGCGTGATTGGATTCAAAATAGGCCGGTTTGTTTACACGCGCAATGAAATCTTTTTTTCGTTGTAAAAGAGGCAATAATTTCTCATCTTCCTGATACGTATTCCAGGCAACCGCTTTGCCAAACAGCACTGGGTTTCCAAAAGTAAAGTAAGGCTCATGTGTACTATAGCAGTCGCTCACATTATGTTTAAAAAAATGAGCAAGATAACTGGTACCAGATCGCCCACTTGCCAATGCAAAAATAGTTTTCATACGAATAAAATTTCACGCATTAAAATTCAGGTTACCCAATTACCAATTGCAAATGATATAACATCTGTTAATAGAAAAAAAAGAGCGTCGTTAATTTACATTTTAATTTAAAAAACGTTATCTTATAATGTTTAGGGAAGCGCTGAATAAAAATGAGACAAATCTTTCAAAAATGGTTATTTGATTACTATGCATATTAGTTAACGTTCGTTCCTCTATAACTGATGTTTGCTGCATAATCAGCGACTACTGATCGTTCGTGTATATTCCCAATAAAACCAGAGTTGGCATGAGCACAAACAACACAGCACAGCACAACACGACCTACAAATTTACCATACCAGCGTTGTTCAAACAGCTCGGCATTGCGGCGCTCTACTTTATTATTGGCATCATCATTCATCGCTACTTTACCAGCAATGGTATTGTGAGTGCTGTTTGGCCTGGCAGTGGTTTAGCGCTGGCAGTGCTGCTCATTGGCGGCAAACGTTACGTTTGGGGTATTGCGCTCGGTGCAATACTGCTTAACTCATACGCCAACGAGTCACTATGGGCGGCGGGTGGCATTACCCTGGCAAGCCTCCTGGAAGTACTTTTGGGTGTTTGGTTGCTCAAACGTAATAACCAACCTACTTTTTATCTAAACACACTATCAGACTACCTGCGATTAATTGTATTGGGAGGCGGCGTTGCCAGCATCGTCGGCGCTAGTATTGGCGTATTATCTTTGCTACTCGCTGGCTTTATTTCCCCAGATGAATATTTTAAGAATGTGTTGCATTGGTGGATGGGGGATACGCTGGGCGTTATCCTAGTCGCACCTTTTATACTAGCTGTTTGGCAAGAAGATTTTCACCAACTTAATACAAAGCAAATACTTGAAACAATATTGCTAATAGTTATAACGTTTATTGCCGGACAAATTGTTTTTTTAGATTGGTTTAGTGCAGATCTCATTGCTGAACCCAAAGCTTTTATGATGTTTCTGTTCATAATCTGGGTCGCAATACGTGTGAATAATTGCGGTGTAACTTTCGTTGCGCTTATGATTGCAACCCAGGCACTATGGGGTGCATCCCTGGGCGTTGGCTTTTTTTCTCATGATATCGTCGGTACCGACCTGCACAATTACTGGTTATACATGCTGATTTTATCCTTGGTCGGGATGACTGTGGCTACCTATGTCAATGAAATTAAACGGGCATTAGCGGCGCTGCAATTAAAAGAAAGTGCGCTCGACGCGGCTGCAAATGGAATCATTATTACTGATGTAAATGGTCGTATTGAATGGGCAAATCAAGCGTTCAGCCGACTCACAGGCTTTAGCTTGAGTGAGATTTATGATCGTAATCACAAGGATCTGGTGAAGTCAGGCAAACAAGATAAAGCCTACTATCAGTTGATGTGGAAAACTATCCTTGCCAATAAAGTGTGGCGTGGCGATCTTATCAACCGTCGTAAAGATGGCTCCCTGTATCACGAGGAAATGACGATTACGCCACTTACTGGTGAGCATGGCAAGATTAAACATTTTGTAGCAGTAAAGCAGGAGATCACTGAACGCAAAAAGGCCGAAAAATCGCTCCAGTCTGCTGAAGAGCGGTTCAGGGATTTAGTCAACTCTACTGACGGCATTGTATGGGAGGCGGACGCCACCACTTTTAACTTTACTTTTGTCAGTCAACAGGCGGAACGTTTATTGGGTTATCCCGTTGAAGACTGGCTGAAACCAGGTTTTTGGGTAGAGCACTTGCATCCGGATGATAGGAACTGGGCGCCTGAATATTGCGCTGCCTGTACAGGGCGACTGGAACCGCACGATTTCGAATACAGATTTATCACCTTGGACGGTCACGTGGTCTGGTTACGCGACATCGTTACCGTCGTGGCTGAGAATGATGCGCCGCGTTGGTTACGCGGTATTATGGTGGATATTACCGGGCGCAAGGCGGCTGAGGAAGAAATCAAGAATCTGGCTTTTTACGATTCGCTCACCCAACTGCCCAATCGACGGCTTCTGCTCGATCGACTCAAGCATGCATTGGCTTCAAGCGCGCGTAATCATAAAAAATGCGCATTGTTATTTGTTGATCTGGATAATTTCAAGACCCTGAACGATACGCTCGGTCATGACATTGGTGATCTGCTGCTGCAACAAGTTGCGCTACGCCTGGAATCTTACGTTCGTGCCGATGACACCGTAGCCCGTCTGGGTGGCGACGAATTTGTGGTGATACTTGAAGACTTGAGCGAACATGCCCTGGAAGCTGCAACACAGACTGAAATTATTGGTAATAAAATTCTCACTGCTTTAAATCAGTCCTATCAGCTTGCCAGACACAAATGCCATAGTGCTGCCAGCATCGGCGCTATTCTCATTGATGGGCACCAACAAGTGGCAGAAGAACTGATTAAGCAAGCTGACATCGCAATGTATCAAGCCAAAAAATCCGGGCGTAATATGCTATGTTTCTTCGACCCAAAGATGCAAGAAATCATCAATACCCGCGCAGCCCTGGAAGCTGAATTACGTATAGCACTTGAAAATCAGCAATTCCAATTGTATTACCAAATCCAGGTTGACAATTTGTGTCGCCCGTTGGGCGCAGAAGCATTAATTCGTTGGCTGCATCCTGAACGTGGTTTAGTGTCCCCTGCACAATTCATTCCACTGGCTGAAGAAACGGGGCTGATACTACCCATGGGACAATGGGTTTTGGAGACGGCTTGCGCTCAACTTAAAATGTGGCAACAAGATGGTTTAACGCGAGATCTTGTCTTGTCGGTCAATGTGAGTGCCAAGCAATTCCACCAAACTGACTTCGTGGCGCAAGTACAAGCTGCCGTGCAACGCCATGCCATCAATCCGAGGTTGCTCGAACTGGAGCTGACTGAAAGCATGTTATTGGAAAGTATCGAAGAAACAATCGCAACCATGAATGCATTGAAAGAAATTAATATCCAGTTCTCTTTGGATGATTTCGGCACGGGCTATTCCTCCTTGCAATACCTTAAACGTTTACCACTGACGCAACTCAAGATTGATCAATCTTTCATACGTGATATTGTTGTCGATAGTAACGACAGATCGATTGTGTATACCATTATTGCCATGGCACAAAGCCTCAATCTGAATGTCATCGCTGAAGGCGTGGAGACGGAAGATCAACAGCAACTCCTTCTGAACGAAGGTTGTACCGCTTATCAAGGCTATTTATTTGGCAAGCCGGTACCCATTGAGCAGTTTGAAGCGTTACTGAAGCTTAGCGAAATCAATTAGTCCAAAATTTTCCATTAGTTTCTATTAACAGATGTTTTCTAGTGTCTAATTGCAAAAATAAGGCATATTATTATTTAACTTAACTATCTGTTCTAATTGAATATATAGTTGTAATAGTTTGTATCGAATTAATGCAATTAAACACTAGAAGGGGAATATTATGGCCATTACACTTAATCACACCATTGTGCCCTGCTTCAATAAAGTCGAATCTGCAAAACTCTATTGCAGATTATTTGGCTTTGAATATATCGGCGAATTTTCACATTTCATCGTGGCACGTGTGAATGATACCTTGTGCCTGGATTTTGACAACAAGGAAAAGTTTGATTCACATCACTATGCATTCAAAGTTTCCGAGCAGGAATTTGGCGAAATATTCGCGCGTCTGCAAGACGAGCATATGAAATTCGGCAGCGGACCAGGTGATGCTGAAGATATGAAAATCAATCACAATTATGGCGGACGCGGGGTTTATTTTCGTGACCAGAATGGCCATTTATTGGAGATGCTAACAGAAGATTATGTTATACCGGGCCAATAATTATGGACGGCATCTGCAAGCCTCATCACTGATACGCTGTTGAAAAAATAGAATCAGGCCTTAATTAATTAGTACACTGTTGTAAAAAAGTATTACATCGCTGGATTCTTCAGTAAGAAAATTATAATCACCAGGAGAATATTATGTTTACTAATGAAATTTGTAACCGTGATGTGATTACTATTCAACGTAACGAAGTAGCGCTGGAGGCAGCCAAGCTGATGCGTCAACACCATGTTGGTGACGTCCTTGTTGTCGAAAAACATGATGGCGTCAGGGTTCCTGTCGGAATTATTACTGATCGTGACCTTGTGGTAGAAATTTTAGCACCGGAACTGGATATGGCGGTCATCACAGTCGGCGATATTATGGCGCCAGAATTATTCACGATAAAAGAGAACACAGGTATTTTTGAGGCGATTCAATTTATGCGCAGCAAAACCATCAGGCGCTTACCCGTTGTAGGTGAAAACGGTGGACTGATCGGTATCCTAACCTTGGATGATGTATTAGAACTGTTATCCAAAGAATTAGTCGATCTCACGAAGTTAGTCAGGTACGAGCAAAAAAAAGAAATACGGCATCGTCCTTAATTTCTTATTCACCTCCACCGGCTAGGAGGCTGTCCGAGAATAGTAATCGTAGCGAGCAAAGTGGGAAAGAGGAATTAGATTGATTCAATTTTGAGGCGCATAGTTATTCTATGTGACAATAAATTGAATCAATATAAGCCTCTTGTCCCATTTGCGCAGTAGATTAATCTTAAGTCCGACAGACTCCTGGGCCGGGGAGTTATCAGTTTTCTTATACACCTTTCTTACACCCGCCTTCTGAACTTCACTCATAATAAATCGGATCTTCTCCCTTTACTCGAAACCACTTTGTTATGATAATTTTTCTCCCTTTTCAACCGGAAGACCAGCATGCAGTGTATTACGATTGTAAGCGTTCAGCGCCACCATCTAAAAACTTTCAATAACCTCGATTATCCTCAAGCATTTTTCAGGAGAATAACCGATGGCATTACCCACACAGGAGCAAGAACATATAGCGGCTTGGCAGTCGAATGGATTATCGCAGGCGGCCTATTGTCGTCAGCATAGGCTGAATTCCAAAACGTTTTCGAACTGGTTGCGGATTTATCGTTCCCAACAGGTTGCCTCAGCTGCACCGACTTTGATTCCACTCGAGATCAAACCAGAAACTTCTTCATCCGGCTCGTTGTTGCTACGTTGCCCGCAAGGACACACACTGGAATTGCCTGCAGATGTATCACCACAATGGCTGAGACAGTTATTGAAATGCCTGGATTAATTGCCAATCCGGGGAAGATTTGGCTGGCGGTTGAGCCGGTTGATATGCGCCGTGGGATTGATGGTTTGTCGATGGTGGTGCAACAATCTTTGGAACACGCCCCCTGTGCGGGGTCAGCTTTTGTATTTTGCAATCGTGCCAGCAATCGTATAAAAGTGTTACTGTGGGACGGTACGGGTGTGTGGTTGTGCCAGCGCCGTTTGCATCAGGGTAAATTTGTTTGGCCAAAGTTAAATGAGCGCTGTTTTGCGTTGACGCAAGCGCAGTGGAATTGGTTAATTGCAGGTGTCAATTGGCAGCGATTATCGGCGTTACCACCTGCTCACTTGAGGGCCTAAAAAATATCTAAAGGTCTTTGTTTATCGGTATTTCGATGGGTTGTTGTAGTAAAATAGATGCTATGAAAACGCTTGCCGAATTGGATCAGTTGAACCTTGATACAGACACCAAAACTCAGGTGGCTGATTTGGTTCAGACGCTACTTAATCAAGCGCAAGAAGAGATTAAAACCAAAGAGTTCAAAATCCAAGCACTCACAATGGAACTGGCCTATTTGCGCCGCATTCAGTTTGGGAAGAAGAGCGAATCATTGTCCTTGGCGCATCCTGACCTGTTTGAAGAAACACTGCAATCCGATTTAGCGGCTGTGAACGCAGAAATCGAACAGATTGATCCATCAGCAAAAGCAGCTCCGCTCAAATCACCACGTTCTCGCGCTGGTCGCCAGCCATTACCGGATCACCTGCCGCGTATTGAACATCGCCATGAACCAGAATCCTGTCAATGCAATCAATGTGGTCATCATCTGGTTAAAATCAGCGAAGATGTTAGTGAACAGTTAGATGTGGAGCCAGCCAAATTCTTTGTTCACCGCCACATTCGCCCGCAATATGCCTGCAAGATTTGCGAGACGATTACCGCCGCACCGATTCCACCAGCCATCATTGATAGTGGCATGGCTGCGCCCGGCCTACTGAGCTGGGTGATGACAAGCAAATACCTGAATCACCTTCCGCTCTATCGTCTTGAACAGATTGCCGCACGTGAGCAAGTCACGCTATCGCGCTCAACAATGGCGGAATGGGTCGGTCGTACCGGCGTTGCATTGCAACCTTTGGTGGATCGGCTGACATGGCATCTTTTGCAAGGCAACACACTCCATGCCGATGAAACGCCAATAGCGCAGCTTGATCCCGGTAAAGGCAAAACCCGCAAGGCCTATCTATGGGCCTATCGTAGCAACGATCTAGAGCCAGGACCGCGCACCATCGTCTTCGACTATCAAGCCGGTCGTAGTGGCCGGCATGTGAAAAACTTTCTTGAAAACTGGCAAGGCCATTTGCTGGTCGACGACTATGGCGGCTACAAAGCACTGTTCTCAGAGAAACAGACAAACCCCTGTGTTGAACTGGCTTGCTGGGCGCACGCACGCCGTAAATTCTTTGACCTACACAAGGCCAATAACAGCCCGATGGCTTTTGAAGCGTTACAGCGTATCAGTAACTTATATGCGATTGAGAAACAAGGAAAAAACCTGTCTATCGAAAAGCGTCAACAACTACGAAAAGAAAAGAGTCTGCCCGAGTTGGAAGCATTGCATGACTGGCTGATGAAAACCCGCGTCCAGACAGCAAACGGCGGCGCTTCCGCCAAGGCCTTGGACTACACACTGAAACGCTGGGCCAGCCTGGTCCTCTATGCCCAAACCGGTCATCTACCGATTGACAACAATCCAGTAGAAAATGTCATTCGCCCCATCGCGATTGGCAAAAAAAACTGGCTATTCACAGGCTCGGAGCGTGCCGGTCAACGTGCAGCTGCTATCCAAACTTTGTTCGGCACTGCTCAGCTTAACGGCTTGAATCCAGCTGATTGGCTTGAAGATGTACTTACAAAACTACCAACATGGCCTAATAGTCGTATCGATGAATTATTACCGCTAACACCGGAATTTATTGAAGCACTAAAACAAAAATAATTCTATATGGTTGCGTCGAGCGCATACTTACGATTCGCCTAAAATGATCAAAAAATCTACCTCAAAATTACTTCCCCTCGCTACGACCTCTATTCTCGGACAGCCACCTAGGCTATTCCTTATTCTACAATTACGTCCTGAAGACGAGACCGCTGACAATGAGTTTGCCGCAATGCTTAAATATGGGGGCCTTGAAGAAAAAGATGCTCATCGTATACGTATCGAAAAAAACGGCATCCCTGAGGACCTGGCATTAGAAAATTATTCGGCTGTGATCGTCGGCGGCAGCCCATTTGACATCAGCACACCGGAACCGGATAAATCCGCAATCCAAAAGAAAATTGAACAGGACTTTAATCGTCTGTTTGATGAAATCGTCAGCAGTGATTTCCCATTCCTGGGGGCCTGTTCCGGCAATGGCCTATTGGGTTCATACCTGGGCACTTCGATATCAACCCTGTACGGCGAAGCAGTTGGCTGCGTGACCATTCACATCACTGAAGAAGGCAAGAAGGATGCGCTGCTTGCTGGCTTTCCGGATCAGATCTCAGTCCTGCTTGGGCATAAAGAAGCCTGCGACATAACACCTGCCGGTGCTACGCTGTTAATGACGGGCATCGCCTGCCCGATTCAAATGTTCCGCATAGGAGAAAACGTGTATGCCACACAGTTTCACCCCGAAGGCGATAGCGAAGGATTTACCCTGCGGATCCAAACCTATAAACATCATGGCTATTTTCAACCCCATGAAGCGAACAATCTTATCGATGCGGTTAACCAGAAAGACACGCCTTATGCGCAGAAAATTCTGAAACGATTTGTCGATCGATATGCATGTTAACACTCAGTACATTCACAAGCACATAGAAGCGTGACCAAATCACGTTAAAATGTCTTTTCTCAACCATCTTCATCTCGCAAATAGAGCCAGATGAGAACACCAATGTAAGCAAAAACGGTGACGTTGAGGAAAGTATCCACGATGTTCTCCCAGATCACGCGCGTTCCTCCTTCTTGAGGGTCTTGAGAAAAGCAACGACCAACAGGGGCAGGATGAACACAAACGCCATGGCGCCCAGCGCGATGATAGCGCGTACCGTCCCGACGTCACCGGTTAGTATCATGGCAAGCCCCAAAACGGCAAGGATGCCGCCCCAAATTAGCTTAATCTTCACCGATGGATTTTCGTCGCCACCCGTGGAGAACATGGAGAGCACAAAAGCCGCACTGACCACGCTGGTAACCAGAAACAGGAAGGCGGCAACCACTGTAGCTGCACCGGTCAAAAAACTCAAAGGCAAAGCTTCTAGTACAAAAAATGTCGTATTCTCAGGCGTATTCACCGCCACATCGAGAATCGGCAGTTCGGTATGAAAGACACCGAAAAAACCAATACCGCCAAACACACCAAACCAGACCAGGGAAAACAGGCTTGGCGCTAACACCACGCCCACAACAAATTCCCGAATGGTGCGTCCTCTAGATATACGTGCAACAAAGACACCGACAAAAGGCGCCCAGGCAATCCACCAGACCATATAGTTCAAGGTCCACGCGTGAAACCAGTCCTGAAATTCCGATGCAAAGAAGGGATAAGTGGCGAAGCTCTGTTGCACGACATTCGATAAGTAGGTACCGATGGAGTTAACAATCCCGTCCATTAAAAAATGCGTGGGACCAACCAGCAAAATGTACAGCATCAAGAGAAACACGATGGCCATGGCCATGTTAGACAGTCGTGCCATGCCCGTTTTAAGATCTACTGTCAGTGGCAAAAGGAAGGCGATGCAGAGAACCGCGAACACACCGTATTGCAGCATGCCATCCGTGTCTTCAAGGTTGAATAAGGTCTGCAGGCCACCCTGAATCTGAAAAACCCCCATGGCAAGCGACCCAGCGAGTCCGATAGCAATGGCATAGATCGCCACCAGATCGGCTATCCAGGCAACCGGCTTCACCCACTTTCCGCGTCTAAACGAATAGGCAATGGGCGTACTAACCAAGCCAGGGCGATGCTTTCGATAAGCGAAATAAGCAATGACCAACGCGGTCATGGCGTAGATGGACCAGGCATGGATAGCCCAGTTGAAATTAGTGACCGTCAGAGCATGGCTGGCAGCCAAGTCGGCGTCTATGCGCGTCTGAATCATTTGATAATGCGTCAAAGGCTCGGTAACACCGTAGAACAGGAGTCCTACCCCCATCCCAGCGGCAAACAGCATGGTCAACCAGCTAATCGTAGAAAATTCCGGCCGTTCATCGTCAGCACCAAGACGGATCTTGCCGTAGCGAGAGAATGCAAGCCCGAGGATTGCAATAACGATCATGCTCGCAGTGAGCATGATGAACCAGGCGCGACTTCGAAACTGTTTGGCGACTTCCGCCTGTGCGAATGCGGCCAAACCTTCTGTA
>JAJFJK010000054.1 GCA_021774075.1 Nitrosomonas sp.
TGAGTTGCTTTTGGCTTTTGTAAGTGATCATGTGCAAGCTTTTTGGTGGTATCTCGTTGTTTTACTTGCATTATTATATCAAAAAATAGACAAATATACCATGCAATCATATGGTTATAGTTTCTGAGTGGACTCTAATTAAATCCTAATATTCAATACTCAACCGGCAACGGATCAAGACTGCGCCATAAGAACCAGGTTGCCACAGATCGCCAGGGTTGCCAGGGGATAGCCAGTTCATGTATGGCTTTTCTATCCATGGGTTGTTTGTCATTATAGTGCTGGCTGATTGCGCGTTGTAGCCCAATGTCGTCAAGCGGTAATACATCGGGTCGCAGCATATGAAAGATCAAAAACATTTCCGCCGTCCAGCGGCCAATGCCTTTCACTTGCGTTAGTTGAACGATTAATTCTTCATCATCCAAGCCTCCCCAACTAGATTCATTCAGTACGTCATCCATAAAGTGCCGCGCCAGGTCTTGCAGATAAGTTATTTTTCTGTGTGATAAGCCGCAGGTGCGCAGCAGGCCTTGTTCGGTGTGAATAATACTGTGTGGCGTGACTTCCGGCACAGCAAGCAATGTTTTTTGCCAAACGCTTTCAGCAGCTTTTACAGAGATTTGCTGGCCAACGATGGAGCGTGCCAGTGTGGTGAAGGCATCACCACGGGAATTGAGGATGGTGCCGTCAAATCGTTGGATGATTTGACGCATGGTTTTGTCATGTAGCGCTAATTCTGTAATTGCTTGTTCCCAATATTCTGGTGTCATTTTTATCATTAAGTGATGTATCAAAGATGTGGTGATTTTGTGATTCTTTTCACGTGTAAGTGAAGTGGTCTAATCGCTTTAATTGATAGTTTACTTTTAAACTCTTTCCTATCTATCTTATTTATTGGATAAATTTCATTTGTTTTGTCGTTAGGGAAGTGTGTTTAAGTCTTTGTCATATAAATAAAAATATCATTATTCCTACTTGACGAGTAGGTTTTTTTTTATTAGAGTGGGGGCAAGTAGGGAAAAGTAGGTAAAAGTGGGTGGATGTGGAGTGCCGCTCAATTAATTTTCCCTAAAATATCGGGAGACAATATGTTTCGTGGCGTCACGCAACTCAGTTTGGATGCGAAAGGTAGGCTTGCGATTCCCGCAAGATACCGTGGTGAACTGATGTCTTGTTGTGCTGGGCGTTTAATTGTCACCGTAGATCCCTCAAAATGCTTGCTAGTTTACCCTCAGCCAGCTTGGGGGCCAATAGAAGAAAAGCTCAATAGTCTTTCCAGTTTTGATTCCCGAACCCGTCTTTTGCAGCGTTTGCTTGTCGGTAATGCCAGTGATGTAGAAATGGATGGTGCCGGGCGTATTTTGGTATCTGCACCGTTGCGTCGGTTTGCTGGCTTGACTAAGGAGGTCGTGCTGGTTGGTCAGGGTACAAAATTTGAGGTGTGGGATGAAGCGCAGTGGAACTTGCAAATTGAAGAAGCGCTGGCTTTTAAAGATGGTGATATTCCGTCTGAACTGGATGGTTTCTCATTATAGGGCGCCTCTAAAAATTCAGAGTTCGCCCAAATGCAAGGCGCGGAAAAATTTTTGCAGCGCAGCATATGGTTGATATGACAGCAATAAATTTTTTTGCAACTCAGCAGTTGGGATGAAATCTGGATTTTAAGAGGTGCCCTGTAAGAAATGGTGATGATACGAGAATGCACGTTACAGTTTTGTTGCACGAAGCAGTGGATGCGCTGGCAATTAAGCCAGATGGTGTGTATGTGGATGGCACGTTTGGGCGCGGAGGGCATAGCCGCTTAATTTTGTCCAGGCTTGGCAGCAACGGTCGCTTAATTGCTTTTGATAAGGATCTGGCAGCAATTGAAGCAGGTCGCACGATTGAGGATGAGCGGTTTTGTATCAAGCATGCTGGGTTTTCGCAAATGCAGCAGATGTTGCAAGCCATGGATGTTCAGCATGTCGATGGGGTGTTATTAGATTTGGGAGTGTCTTCACCGCAATTAGAGGAAGCGTCACGTGGTTTTAGTTTTGGTTCTGACGGACCTTTGGATATGCGGATGGATACAAGTCATGGGCAGACGGCAGCGGAATGGATTGCTTCTGTTACAGAGAGTCATTTAGGAAAGGTTATAAAAGATTATGGCGAGGAACGGTTTGCTAGGCAGATTGCAAGAGCGATTGTTGTGGCTAGAACGCGGCTACCTATTGTTACCACATTGCAGCTTGCCGAGATTATCTCCTCGGTCGTACGCTCGCATCAACGCAAGCGGGAAAATAAGCAGAATCCGGCGACGCGTACTTTTCAGGCGTTGCGGATATATCTCAATCAGGAGCTTGAGGAGTTGTCGTTAGTTCTGCCGCAGTGTTTGGCGTTACTGAATCCTGGCGGAAGGTTGGTGGTGATAAGTTTTCATTCATTAGAAGATCGAATTGTGAAGCGTTTTATGCGCGCAGCAGCAAACCCGGACGAATTGCCGCGAGGCGTACCGTTACGGGAAAAGGAGATTCAGCGATTAAGTAAACAAAAAATAAAATTGATTGGCAGGGCAAAACGTTCTGATGAAAAAGAAGTGGCGATAAATATACGCTCCAGAAGCGCGGTAATGCGCATTGCAGAACGAATCTCGTTAAACGGATGAGTTGATGTTCAAGTTGAACATGTTTTTGACTTTTGTACTTGTTGTCTGTGCCTTAGGTGTTGTGACTTCCCAACATAAGGCACGTAAGCTTTTTATGATGTTGGAGAATGAGAAGGAGATTGCGCAGCAGATTGAAGTCGAGTGGGGCAGGCTTCAGCTTGAACAAAGTACATTGGTAATGCATGGACGTATAGAAAAGATTGCAAAAGAGCAATTAAATATGAAGGTGCCGATCGCGACGCAAGTGCAGATTATTTCGTCGGAAGAAGCAGCTGATTTGCAGGATATGGATGGAGTGTTTAAACCATGATTAATAAACAAACACCACAAATAAGATTGCCGGCATGGCGTTCATTTTTGCTGTTTAGCTTATTAATGCTTGGTTTATTTGCTATGGCTGGGCGTGCAATGTATTTGCAAGGTATGCAAAACGATTTCTTGCAGCAAAAAGGTGCCTCACGTTATAGCCGGGTAGTGGAAATGAATGTGAGCCGTGGCATGATCACAGACCGCAATGGTGTGGTGTTGGCCATCAGTTCACCGGTCGCATCAGTTATTGCTGATCCGCAGCTGATAAAAATTACTGATAAGCAACTGACGCAGTTGTCCAGTCTGCTTGATATAAATATTAAGGAAGTTGAAAAACGCCTGCATAGGGCGAACAGTCGCTTTGTTTACCTAAAGCGCCAGATGATGCCAGACGTCGCTGAGAAAATCACTGCCTTGAATATTCCGGGCATAATCCTAGAAAACGAATCCAAGCGCTATTATCCCGCGCGGGAAGCGGCTGCTCATGTGTTGGGCTTTACTGATATCAATGACAAAGGACAGGATGGTGTCGAGCGGGGTTGGGAAGAAACGCTTGCTGGAGAATTCGGCAGTCGCCGGGTTATCAAGGATAACAAAGGGCGGATCATTGAATCAGTAGAAGATATCCGTTCGCCCAAACAAGGGCAAGATGTTGTTTTGTCGTTGGATAGAAGAATTCAGCACCTTGCACATCGAGAGTTAAAGTACGCTGTTGAGATTAATCAGGCCAAGTCCGGCAGCATCGTAGTATTGGATGCGCAGACAGGTGAGATTCTGGCGCTCACCAATCTGCCCGTTTTTAACCCCAATAGAAAATCAACCATCATTAGGGATGATGATGAGGAGAAGGAGAAAACCAGTAATTATCGTAATCGGGCGCTGGTTGATATTTATGAGCCTGGTTCAACATTGAAGCCATTTCCTGTCGCGATGGCGATAGAAATCGGTCAGGTAAACCCGGATACAGTGGTCGAGACAGCGCCCGGTACTTTTAGACTTGGCAGAACCACCATACGTGATGTTTCTGATAAAGGTGATTTAACGGTAGCGGAGATTATCCAAACATCCAGTAATGTTGGAACTGCAAAAATTGCTTTGGCTATGCCGCCACAAACGCTTTGGGAAATGCTGAATCGATCAGGTTTTGGTGCGCCAATCGGATTGGGGTTTCCGAATGAAGCCAGCGGTATATTGCGCCCTTATAGTTCATGGCGTCCAATTGAACAGGCAACGATGTCTTATGGCCATGGTATTTCAGTGAGTTTGATGCAATTAGCGCGTGCTTATACATTGTTTACAACGGGTGGGCAGTTAATGCCTGTCTCGCTGGTCAAACAGGATATGCCGGTTATGGGGCAACAAGTGATTTCACGCGAAACCGCGCAAGCTGTCAGTAATATGCTGGAAATGGTCACGCAACCCGGTGGAACGGCGCCATTAGCGCAAGTAAACGGTTATCGCGTGGCCGGAAAAACAGGCACAGCACATAAACTGGTTGATGGCCGTTATGCCAAAAGAATTTATACCTCCTCTTTTGTTGGTTATGCACCTGCTTCAAATCCTCGTTTAATTATTGCGGTGGTTGTGGATGAACCATCTGCCGGGCAACATTTTGGCGGTGCGGTGGCAGGACCTGTGTTTAGTCAGGTGATGGCGGGTGCCTTGCGCACATTAAATGTACCGCATGATGCGCCGGTAAATAATGTGGTTTTGTTTCAGGCAATGCAAGAATTGGATGATGAGGTGTGAATGTAATGAAGGCAGACAACACAAGCAGATCGTTTGATTTTCATGTCCTGGATAAATTGGGTGTGCCTATTACCAATCTTGTGGCGGATAGTCGACAGATAAAACCAGGTGATACATTTATGGCGTATGCCGGAGAAACATATGATGCACGTGAACATATTCCACAGGCGATTGCTGCTGGGGCGAATGCAGTGCTGTGGGATGCGCACAATTTCACCTGGAACCCGTCTTGGAAATTGCCTTCACTACCGATTGCTAATTTGCGGGAAAAATCAGGATTAATTGCCAGTCATATTTATGGTAATCCATCACAAAAATTACAACTGGTTGGTATTACCGGCACCAACGGAAAAACATCTTGTAGCCATTGGTATGCACAAGCCATGACACTGTTGCAAAGGAAAGCAGCCGTTATGGGGACAATGGGTAATGGGTTTGAAGGCGCTCTGGAGCCAACCATTAATACAACGCCGGATGCTGTTATTATGCAGCGCTTATTTGCTCAGTATGTACGTGATGGCGCTGAGAGTGTGGCGATGGAAGTTTCATCTCATGGCATTGTGCAAGGGCGCATTAACGGCGCGACATTTTCGGTGGCGGTGTTAACCAATGTATCACGTGATCATCTGGATTATCACCAGGACATGGATGCCTATGCAGCAACTAAAGCCAAATTGTTTTTCTGGCCGGGATTGAAATATGCGGTACTAAATCTTGATGACATTTTGGGGGTTGAGTTGTTACGTCAGCTTGAAAATAAGCCGGTTCAGGTTATTGGTTACGGATTCATTAAGCAGGAAAACATTGTGCATTCGGATCGTTTCAAATTGCTGTTAGGTTCAAATCTCAAGACCAATATTTCGGGTTTGACGTTTGATGTCGAGTATGAAGGCAACAAAGAAAAATTAACAACCGAAGTAATGGGGCGATTTAATGCTGCGAATTTATTAGCTGTTGTGGCTGCCTTGTTGGCTGGTGGGATCAAGTTGTCTGATGCAGTGCGCTCGTTGCAACATGTTAAGACAATTCCGGGCCGCATGGAGAGATTTGGCGGTGCCAATCGACCGGTTGTTATTGTTGATTATGCGCATACGCCTGATGCTCTGGAAAAGGCAATGAGTACGCTACGGGAAATGCTGCGTAATAAAGCGCGTGGTGAAGATGCGCCAACAAAAAAAGCGCGCTTAATTTGTGTATTGGGTTGCGGCGGAGAGCGCGATAGCGGTAAACGCGCATTGGTCGGCGAAGTGGCAACACGTTTTGCTGATGAGGTTATTTTTACCAGTGATAATCCGCGTGGAGAAAATCCGCGTGCCATCGTGGAAGATATGGTTGCAGGCGCTTTTAAAAGTAATTACCAGATTGAAGAAAACAGAGCGCTGGCAATATATCAGGCTATTTATAGCGCCCGTCAGGGAGATATCGTTTTGCTCGCAGGTAAAGGCCATGAAACTTATCAGGAAATTAATGGCGAGAAAATTCCATTTAGTGATGCAGCAACCGTGCAGCAGATTTTAAACGATTTGTCTCTCGACGCGCAGCCACAACGGGCGGAAACATGATGATGATACAAGAAGCAGTACAAGCATTACATGCCGAATGGAATGGTAAAGATGTGCTTTTTACCGGCGTGAGTACTGATAGCCGCACAATAAGACAAGGCGATTTATTTATCGCATTGTCAGGAGAGAATTTTGATGGCAATAAGTTTGTTGCCGGTGCCGAGGAAAAAGGTGCTGTTGCGGCAATGATTCGGCGGCACGCTGACAATAATGCAGCGTCAGCCAGTTTGCCTTTAATGCAGGTTAAGGATACGCGCTTGGGTTTGGGGCAGTTGGCGGCTTATTGGCGCACACGTTTCACAATGCCGGTGGTGGGTGTGACGGGTAGTAATGGCAAAACAACCGTCAAGGAAATGATCGCAAGCATATTGCGTCAGGCTACGCCAAGTGATGAACCTAATGCAGATAGTGCGTTTAGTCGGGTGTTGGCAACCGAAGGCAATTTGAATAATGACATTGGTGTACCACAAATGTTACTGCGTTTGCGGGAACAGCATCAATATGCAGTGATTGAAATGGGTATGAATCATGTCGGAGAGATTTCTTATCTGACGCAATTGACAAAGCCGGGTGTGGCAGTAATCACCAATGCAGGTGCAGCGCATATTGAAGGCTTGGGGTCAGTGGAAACCGTTGCGCAAGCCAAAGGAGAAATATTCGAGGGACTGGACCAGCAGGGGACGGCGGTTATTAATGCGGATGATGTGCATGCGCCACTATGGCGTCAATTGGCAGGAACACGGCGCATCGTGGATTTTGGGTTAAGTAGTGCGGCGCAAATCAGTGCGCAATATGAAATGAGTGCAGATATTAGCAAAATGAATTTGACGCTGCCGACTGGTATCGTGCCAGTGAATTTGCATACACCGGGTGTGCATAACATTAAAAACGCGTTGGCGGCGGCAGCCGTAGCTGTGGCTATGGATATCGATAAAGAAACAATTGTTGCCGGATTGGAGGCTTTTAAAGGCGTGCAGGGGCGCATGCAAAAAAAACATGGTTTGCAAGATGCAACACTGATTGATGATACCTATAATGCAAACCCGGAGTCGGTACGCGCGGCATTGGCTTTTATGGCGGCAACTGAAGGAAGGAAAATTTTCGTGTTGGGAGATATGGGGGAATTGGGACAAGCCGCAGTTGATCTGCACCGCGCTATCGGACTGGAAGCGCAGCATGCCGGGCTTTACAGATTGCTAGCACTGGGTGAATTAAGTGCCCATACAGTTGAAGCATTTGGCGCAGGTGGGCAGCACTTTAATACGATTGATGGATTATTGGATGAAATAGAGCATTTGCTTGCTGCTGATGTCACGTTGTTCGTTAAGGGATCACGTTTTATGCAAATGGAGCGCGTGATCAAGCGCTTTGAGGCTTAAGTTTGGATACTCAATTGAGAATATATGAGGTATGGATGGATTGGTTGCTGAATGATAAATCACTATCGCAGGGGTTTTTATGCTGTTAGCGCTTACTCAATGGCTGGCTGAAGATATCCGCGCTTTTAATGTATTCGGTTACATTACCTTACGTACTATGCTGGCGGCGTTAACAGCGTTGGCGATTTCATTCATGATTGGCCCATTGATGATACGTAAGCTCACAAAATACAAGATTGGTCAG
>JAJFJK010000055.1 GCA_021774075.1 Nitrosomonas sp.
TGAGTTGCTTTTGGCTTTTGTAAGTGATCATGTGCAAGCTTTTTGGTGGTATCTCGTTGTTTTACTTGCATTATTATATCAAAAAATAGACAAATATACCATGCAATCATATGGTTATAGTTTCTGAGTGGACTCTAAATACGAAACATGTTGTTCACTCTCTCGTCTTTGAGACTCATGCGTTCTACGCATAAGGTATGAAACAATGGCAAGAAACGCGCTAATGAATCCGAGTAAATAAATAAATAAAATGGGGCCTGTCGATGTAGACCAACCACCAGTAGGTCTGGCAGCAATTTGCCAGAACCCACCGGGTATCATCACATTCATCAGAACAGACTGATCATTCTCAAATAAAGTCTTCTCACCAAAAAAAACTTCACCTTTATCACCTAAACCATCTTTTCCTCGAATAGCAAACTCTAAACCAAGGCTGGAATCATATAATCCAGCAGAACGATAAAATGCATCAACGTTCATTACAGCTGAAACAATTCCCCAGAATTCTTGTTCACCCAATTTGCTCTTTATATAAATAGGCAATCTGCCAATAAGGCCAATATCACCTTGAACCAGGTGCAGTGGACCAGCAAGTACAACCTGACCAGATTCCTTGGCTTTTAAAACGCTGGGAAATTGCTCTGGTAAATCACGGTAATCAAGGCCCATTATTTGTTGATTCCCTTCTATGGGATAAAACATACGAATGATGAAATTAGGGGCAGCCGCAATATTACGTATCATTGGATGATCATCTATTAACTGCTGAGCAATAAGTTCAAATTCTGACTGAGTCAAATTTGGATTCAATCGTATATGTGTGATTAAGCCTTTTATTAAGAAAACTGTGCTGTTAATCGACTCTTCCATTTGTACACGTACCATAGAGGCCTTAGCCAGCGTTTCTTGTTTTTGATTTTCCATTTCATGCTCCCGATATAGCGCGACAGCAAGAAAAATAATAATCAAAGTAAAAATGACCGACACTAATGGTATTAAATAACCCGAGCGTTGTTGCCCTGGCCATCCTGCCAGCCAAGTAACTGCAGCAAGCGATGAGAACAATAAGGTGATTAGTAACCACTCAGAATAAATGCCGTCTGTGGAAACAGGTACAAGTATTTGACGATTTATATCTAAGTTACCTCTAACAACACCAATTTCTTTTAGTGCTGCATGCATACGTTCCCAACGTTCTGGATCACTAGTGCCTAATGGGACTTGCGGGTAACGTGTTAATTCATGATAGCGTTTTGCAAGATTCCGATTGAGTCCCGTTAAATCAACGGCCTGTAATTTTCTGGGTAAAATTCCAACTATCTCTTCAATGGTTTTTTCTTTGTTGTTCAATGCATATTCCCAGCCAAGAAGTGTAGCCTGCAAAAACTTTTCGATCAGAACAGGGTCAGCGCGCAATCTATTACGATTTACGGTGATGACATCTGAATAAAAATCTATCTGGTAATCTTCAGCATAAAGTGTGTTGAGCTGAAGTCCCATTTGTTTTGCCATCCACGTTGTACTATCTGCATAATCTGAAACAATTTTTGCCGTGCCGTTTACCAGACTGTCAATTGTAGGCGGCTCAGAAATGATCAATCTTTGATCGGGTTTGATTTTTCCATATTTAAGCAATAACTTGTAGATTAGAATACTGTCCGGAGAAGTGGCAATCGGTGCACTAGCAAGATCGGATAGGCTATTGAGCGGTTGATCTTCCAAACTATGAAATACCCAAGGTGTTCGCTGCAATATTGGGTGCAAAGCAACAATATCCGCGCCTTTGTCTTGAGCAATTAGTAATGACAAACCATCAAGTGGCGCTATATCTGCATCTCCACTTGCTATCGCTTCAATGGCATCTATGACATTGCCTTCATCATTAATGCCGCCACGTATCTCCACTTTAATGCCAGCTTCTTTATAGTAACCCTGCCATAGCGCCTGGTAAAAACCTGCAAACTGAAACTGGTGATCCCAAGGAAGTTGGATGATTAAACTTGATTCAGCAGCCCATATTCTTGAAGGGAAGAATGAAATTATTAAACATAGTAATAAAATTTTCCATTTCAACATTTTATTTTTTAGTCTAATAATTCCTTAGTTCTTAGTAATTTGGGTCATACATTAAGGACTTAATATGAGCATCCAGATCAGCTGGCAAATCTCTCTCAGTCAAACCTTCACCCAAAGCAACTCGGCAGACCGCCACTGCAATAGAACATGATACGTCACGGATCTGTGTGAGCGGGGGGTAAATAGCCCCCATATTCACTTCCTTTTCTGAAACAGAATTTGCCAGTGCTTCTGCCGCAGCGAGAAACATACGCTGCGTAACGAGACGCGCGGCACTCGCCTGTACACCCAGACCAATCCCCGGAAAGATATACGCGTTATTACCTTGAGCCGGCTTGAATAATTTATCACCAAATTGCACGGCATCAAATGGACTACCACTGGCAAAAATCACTCGCCCATCACTCCATTTGTATGCTTCCTCAGCAGTGCATTCTGTATTTGAGGTTGGGTTTGATAATGCGATAATCACAGGACGCTCATTAACCGCCGCCATCTTGCGGATAACGTCTTCATTGAAGGTTCCTGCCACACCCGTGGCGCCAATTAGCACATCCGGTTTGATTTCACCAATAGCATCGACAAAACTGCATGGCGCGTGTTCATGTGCGAAGGGCTTAATGCGCGGTTTAATTATTTCATTTGTTGATACAACAAGCCCTTTACGATCAATAAACCATAATCGCGCTTGCGCATGCTGCTTGCTGAGGCCAGCGGCACAAAGTGCATCAACCATCAGCTCCGCAATACCACCAGCCGCTGATCCAGTACCCAGGAACATAATATTCAAATCAGTGAATTTTTTGTTGGTCACACGACAAGAGGTATAAACACCTGCTAATGTAACAGCAGCCGTGCCTTGGATATCGTCATTAAAGCAACGAACCTCCTTGCCATAAAGATCCAGAAGTTTGAATGCATTCGGTGTTAGAAAATCTTCAAATTGAATCAGTGCATTTGGGAAACGCGTTTGTGCCGCTCTGACAAATTCATCAACCAAGGATTGATAGGTTTCACCCGTTACTCTTGCAAAAGGGTAACCTAGATACAGCGGATCTTCACGCAAAGAAACGTTATTGGTGCCCACATCCAGCATGACAGGCATACATTGTGCGGGGTTTATTCCAGCGCAAGCAACATATAAGGCCACCTTGCCAATGGGTATACCCATACCATTCGCACCCAGATCACCCAAACCCAAGATACGCTCTCCATCCGTCACGACAATGATGCGTATATCTTCTTCCGACCAGTTTTGGAGTATCGAATCAATATCACCACGATCTTCGGGCGTGATATAGAGTCCTTGTGATTTTCGAAAAATATGCGCAAATTCTTTACAGGCTTCCCCCACCGTCGGCGTATAAACTAATGGCATAATCTCATCTATATGATCAATCATGATGCGATAAAAAAGCCGTTGGTTACGTTCCAGCAATGCATTCAGAAAGATATACTTCTCAATATCACTGGTTTTGCAACGCATACTACCCAGAACGCGGTCCTTTTGTTTTTCAATATCCGCCACATCGTAAGGCAATAGCCCACGCAAACCACGCTGCTTACGTTCTTCCCTTGAAAATGCCGTAGATTTATTACTGGCAGGGTCATCTAATAGTGCTCTTCCATGTAAATTTTTCATATGGAATTCTTCCTCCAAAAAGGCCTTTTATTTATTAAGGAACCGCTGGTTAGCTTTGGGCACAATGAAACATCATAACCTTACTTGCACAAAGATATGTGTTCCATAAACGCAGATAAATTCTATCTATTCATTGGCTCCTCTACAATACGAAGCAATCAACTGCAGTTTATTTAAGTTTAATCCATAGTTGGACAACCAGAACCGTGAAAGTTAAACTTGCAACTTGTTCGAAAAATCTTTCAGGGCACTTCTAAAAATTCAGAGTTCGCCCAAATGCAAGGCGCATAAAAAATTTTGCAGCGCAGCATTAGTTTGATATGACAGCAATAAATTTTTTCTGTAACACAGCAGTTGGGATGAAATCTGGATTTTTAGAAGCGCCCTTCAAACACACCAAAACCATTCTATTAGTTATCGTATAACTTAATCGTTTTTATCTGGAATTAGCCACAATTAAATTATGAATCAATCACCATTTCCAACGCCCGATCCAAACCAATATACAGAAGAAGATGTCGCACAACTGGTGCATACGTTTTATGCCAAAGCTAGAAAAGACCCGTCACTAGGCCCGATCTTTGAAGAACATGTACTGGATTGGGACGCACACTTTGTGCAAATGACCAATTTCTGGTCGGCTCAATTAAGAGGCACAAGCCGCTTCCGTGGCGCCCCCATGCCTAAGCATATTGTTTTACCCGAACTTACAGCCGGGTTATTTGAACGCTGGCTACAACTTTTCCAGGAAACAACACAGGAGTTAGCTAATCCAAGCCTACAGCAACACGCAGACACCGTCGCAAAATTTATAGCAAACAGACTATGGCAAGGCTATCAAATGAGCAATAATCCTGACAAGCAGCCCGTTGCGCTGCAAATTTCTTGAGAAATTTGTCTCACACAATCTTGACAATTCTGGTTAAATAAACCATTATCGCCCCCGCACATGAAATTAAGATGATTATTAAATAAACTTCAGCAGAAAAAATAAAGTTAAAAGGTATTGGATTAAGTAAAAAACGTAAGTTTGAATCCCGCGCTAACTTCAATCTGCTATAATCCCGCAGTTGATTAAAATAGCTTACTGTTAGCAATTGATTATGCCATGCGCCCGTAGCTCAGTTGGATAGAGTACTTGGCTACGAACCAAGGGGTCGTGGGTTCGAATCCTGCCGGGCGCGCCATTAACATTAGAGATAGTGCAACATAATAATCAAAAATCAAAGCATTAACACGCCGTTTCAAATTTCATATAAGGCCAAGTAGCTCAGTTGGTAGAGCAGAGGACTGAAAATCCTTGTGTCGACGGTTCGATTCCGCCCTTGGCCACCATTAAAATCAATCAGTTAAGAAATATTTAGCTTTTTGAGTCACCTATATCTATAGAAATGTAACCAGTTTGTAACCGCGTTTACTCAACATTGCATTCTATAAATGCCTGCATTTACCAACATGACAAAAATCTTGATTGCTTACTATTGCTTACCCATCAAGCAGCCATCGCGCCTGATTATTTCACTTTGAATGTCAGGTTTTGTGAGGTTCTTAGTGTTTGTGATTTTGCTCTGAATGGTAGGTTTAGTAAGGTTCTGTTGCTCTCTGTCATGCGGTTTCAACACTCGTTAATTTCAGGCAATGCGTTCAGGAATTAGCGGAAAGTATAACCACCACTAATTTCATTGGTCACCCGTTTAAACTATTAGGGACTATACCGCTCACTAATCACAGTCAGCCACCAAGGAAATTAATGCGGTATATAAAGGCCGCTATTCTGAGTCGCTCAAGGCTGTAATTAGTTACGACTATATGGCTCGTTAATTTGCTCCCTCTGTGACTGAGAATAACAAGCGTTATAGAGACTGCTAATTTGAGACGACCATGGAAGAATGTAAGCAGCGTTATAGTGACGACTAATTGCAGCCGTGCTCCACTAGATTTAGTGGCAACTATAGCGGATAGTATTTTCTGTCACCAAAGGCAGAAATTAAGCTTGATTAATACTTACGTTAATTTGTTACGACTGAGGCAGAAATTAACAAAAACTATACCGCGCGTTAATTACACCGGATAACCTTGCAAATTTGCAGTCACTGTACTGGTTACTATTTTGTGGCGGGAATGGGAGAGATTAGCTAAAACTATAACAACCGTTAATTTGTGACTTCAACCGGGCAAAATAAGCTGAGCTATAGTAGGGATTAATTACAGGTGTGCTCGGCTACATTTAACAGCAACTATAGCGCTTACTAATTTCTTAGTAGACGATACAAAATATACGGATATTATAGTTTTAAAAGCGGGCGCAGTATTTGCGTTCGTTTCTTTGCTAGTTTACTGGCTATACGTTGTCCGTTACCTAACGCGTTACCTGCCCGTTACTGTGACGTTCTTGTGACGTTACATTGCCGTCACATCGTAAGACTAGCTGGTATTTAATTGCGGTTATGTTGGCTGCATGTAGCGTTGTTCTTAATATAAAATAGATGCTCTATAACAGTGTTATGCTAAGGTATACAGATGGCTAAGAAATTCTATCAGAGACTGCAGAAATATTATTCAAATGTTGGAAAAGTCCTCAAAGGTGATGCAAATGCAGCCTCTATTTTTCCAAATACTACAGATATCGGAATGTGCAGAGAAAGGATATATGGGGAGGTTTTGAAGCTCCATTTGCCTTCTAGTTGCAATACTTACTACGGTGGGTTCATATTTGATATAGAAGGAAATGAATCAAAGCAAATAGATTTAATTATAAGTAATGATAAGTCTATTCAATTTAATTTTCTTAACCAAGATAACTCGGGAAAATCGTTTGCATGTATAGATGGATGCGTTGCGGTTGCTTCTATTAAATCCAATCTAAATAGCGCGGAATTAATAGACTCGCTTGAAAATTTAGCAAGCATTCCAAATAAAGTTCCCCTAGAAGGTAAGGTTAACCCATTCTTTAATATAAGTAATTACGGTGACTGGCCTTTTAAGATTGTTTATGCATCAGATGGCATTTCATCGGAAGCTGTTGAATGTGAAATAAAAAAATTCTATATTAAAAACCCCGAAATTCCTATATACAAGCGTCCCAATTTAATTCATGTCGCAGGAAAGTATTTATTTATTCGAGCTAATGAGAATGCTACTACAAGAGATGGTACTCCATTGAAAGCTAATACATTTCATTGTCAAACTGAGTTTGTAGATGAGTTTGGGCTGCCGTATGCTGTTACTAAAATCCAAGAAATTTCAACATCATCGAATCAAATAATATTTAGGTACAATGAAATTATTGGTAAAATGCCGCTTACGTAAAAAGCATATTCGGACAGCCGAAGGTCTCTAACCCTCAATCCTCACAACAAACTGCATGCGGCTCCGCACAGGGCGTTTCACTTGGAATAGTGAACTTGGTCCATCCATCACGTAATGCATACAACCCTTGAGATTTTAGATAAGTATTGGATAATGTCTGCAGTATTTAACGACAACTATATGACGTGTTAATTTGTTTTGTTTGTGGCAGAAAATAGCGGGGGTTATAACTAACTTTAATTTCTGAGGTAAGAAATTGGGGAATGCTATCGTTGGACTTCTCCTAACTTTTGAATATTAACGGTATGCTAATAAAAACAATGTAACTACCGCAGATATTAAGCCAAAAATCCCATAGGACAATATTATTAGCTTGTAATATACAAAGCTGTGTGTCTCTACTGTTTTTTTGCCTTGAATAAATTGCTCAACAGCATCTTCATCATAAATATCAGAAATTGGGTTCATCCGGTAAGTGCGTACTTATGGTCTCAACCGACCAGAACATAATTGGTTTCATGCAGCGCCATAATTTTTAGCTTGAAGAACTCGGCATCTCTGAAGCCATAGGCCATTTTGTGCAAGGTTTTGATTTTGTTGT
>JAJFJK010000056.1 GCA_021774075.1 Nitrosomonas sp.
TAGGTTATGTACGCCAGAATTCTAAACCTTTTCACAATGGATCTGCCAACATCGCTTTTGCTATTGCTTCGATATGTAGATGATCGGTTCCACAGCAACCGCCGATAATCGTAAGTTGCGGTAGAAGTTGTTGCAAATCCAGATAATACAGTCCGAGTTCATATGGATCCCCCCTATCCAACTCTGTCGCCTCATCTAATTCAGCATGGCTTTTACAGGAGGCATTCGCACGAATGCCACGGATACGAGCAAAGCTGCGGTGGTTGCCACGCAAAGTTTCGATGAAGTGACTAGGATGAGCGCAATTAATCATAAAAAATGCAGGCCCTTGACCAGTGGCCTTATCGACTTTTTCAATCGCATCAGCTAGCGGTTGACCATTGGGTAGTCGACCGTCTGTTTCCAAGGTAAAGGAAATTGCAACCGGTATATTTTCCGCTTGTGCTGCACGGGTAATTCCAATTGCTTCATCAGCACTGGTTAAAGTTAACGCCGTCACCAGATCAACATTTTCTTCACGGAAGATCTTGATTTGTTTGGCATGATAATGCTGGGCGACATTAGCAGTTAACGCGTCGGAAGCATCGTAGGCATCGCCTCTGGGACCAACGCAACCACTGATTACAACTGGTGTTTCACTTGCGTCATATTGAGTGTGTAAATCATGAAGCATCCTGATGGCTTTGCGGTTTAATAGTTCAAGTTGTTTTGGACGGTAACCCAAAGGCGCTGCCCAATCTGAACTGCCACGCCAGGTCATACTTTCAAGGATAAAGCCGGTTCCAAAGTCCTGCGCCATCTGCAAATACGTCTGGAAATAATTCTTTGCAATCTGCAGGCCTTCTGGTTTATCCATAAGCGTTATCGCGGAAAACTCCGGAAGCTCAATGCCCTGAAGAAAAATCAGCGTGGTTTCCATACCGCCATCGGTTAAAAACATTCGACTACCTAACTGAGGAAGCTGTTGTCTGTATTTTGTCATCTTGCTCTCTCATTATTTTGAAAAGAGTGGGATGGTCTCTGAGTTCTTGCACTTAACTATAGGTTGCGATACCAATCATGGCGGTGATCGCTACTGACTAGTACTCCGACTACTTGATAATGTGTTGACCAGCGCTTAGTGACCACCCCGTTTTTGATAATAACTATGCGCTGTAATGCGGTGACAATATCCTTGCTGTCACGGACAGCCAGTCCTGACATTTATTGGTAAACTTTTAGTTTCATCTGCAATCTAACGCCAATCAAAGCACCTTGCTCAGATTCAAACTGGTTGAGTCCTTCAAGTGTTTGCACCTGCTCTCCTCGGGCACGTTTATAACGCCCTGTGCCGCCAGTAATCGCACGTTTAATCGACTCACCGATATCCGCCAGTTCTAAGCCGTCAGTGGCGATTGTTTTTGCACCAAATTTTTCACCGAAGTTGAATATTTGATGGGTTATAACAATAGGACCAGTCTGAGTATGAGCGCCATCACCAACATGCCACCCACGACAAAACCAAGTACCAATAACAAGATCTGGAAACTGAGGGTTACCATTGACATCAACACCATCACCCATCTCCAGAGTGCCTTTTGGATAAATGAACCCTTGTGTGATAAATTCACCGCCATAGGCTGGCGAACCATCCTCAAAAGCTGGTGTTTCGTCAAATGAAAACTTTCTGGGATTTTCTACTATATCTACTTCAACCACTTTTCCTTTGAAAGGAAAATAAGTCCCTATATCATGCTTATTTGAGTCTGCTTGGGCTAGTGGTATCAACAAACACAGAGTCAGCATGAGTGCTACCGATAATTTGTGCCCCATACTCCATACGTGAGCGTGATTGTTAATTTTGTTTGAAATCATTGTATTATTCATAGTTCTTCTCCTGGTAAAATAAAGAAAATAGTTTTGAAATTAGCCAAACTTGCCACTGAAATGATCCATAATGAACAGGTAACAATTAGCAGATTGATTCAGCAAAATTCAGCTACAGAATGTTAAAGGGCCGTTAATGAAAATTTATGTATGATGAAATGAGTGAAAACCGGCATCATCAAATAAAGGGTCAGCGTGAGTGCGACCAATAATTTGTATCCTGTAGCGCTTAAGTAAGCCTTGAGCCCTATAGTTTTTGAGTGAAGGCGAGTGTCAATTTTGTTTAAAATCATTGCATTATTCATGGTGTTTCTCCTGATAAAATAAAGAAAATAATTTTGAATTTAGCCAAACTTGCCACTGAAATGATCCATAATGAATAGGTAACATTTAGCAGATTGATTCAGCAAAACTCAGCACCAGAATATTAAAGAGCCGTCAGCGCAATGTATGAAACAACGTCAAAAAATCGTCAAAATATTTTTTCACGCAAAAAATACTTGTTGAGACTTAAAAAACTATGGCAAAAGCCAGGTTTTGATGGGCGATGGACAACAATTACCCGGAAACCAGACCATGACGCACTATAAATTAATGCTTTTTGGCGGCTTTGATTTAACCTCCTCCAACCATACCTCTATCAACATCAATGCAAAAAAGACCAAAGCCTTACTAGTGTATTTAGCATTGCATCCGAACAAAATCCATCAGCGTGAAACGCTTGCGACACTTTTATGGGAAGAGTGTAGTTCTTTGCAAGCCAGGCAAAGCTTGCGGCAAACGCTTAGCGCTTTACGCAAAACCCTTGTTAATGGCGAGTTGATGATTGATGGAGATCAACAGTCTGTCTTTCTGCATAAAGATCAGGTTGAAATTGATGTGCTCAATTTTGATAGGCTTTGTAAACAGGATGACAATTTGTCTTTGCAGAGTGCACTTGAGCTTTATCAAGGGGAATTACTGGAAGGTCTTTATACCCGATCACAGGGCTTTGATGACTGGCTGGAAATGGAACGCAGCCAACGACGGGAGAAGGCGTTACAGATCATGGATGTGTTACTACAACAGTCACAGTCTGAGAACCAGTTGGAACAAGTTATACGCCTGGGAATCAAGATGATCGCACTGGATCCGCTAAGAGAGTCTGTTCACCGTGTTCTAATGGATACCTACAACAAACAGGGAAGACGCAATGCTGCTTTAAAACAATATCGTTTGTGCCAGCAGCTACTAAGAGACGAGCTCGCTATTGCGCCTGAAGAAGAGACTCAGACGCTTTATCAAGCCATCTTTCGACAGCAGAAACCATACACTGATCAATTGACATCCCCTGTGACAGAGAGCCCGGCAGTTATAGATGAGGCGGTCAACAGCAAGCCATTGGGTAATGTAGATCAATTGCGACAGGTTACGTTATTGTCTGTACACGTTAATAGTGCTGATTCGGCAGATGATCCAGAATCACTCTATCACCGGCGTCAACAAATCTGCGAGGGAATAAAAGAATTTATCCAAGATTTTCAAGCGACTGTTATAGAAATGCAAAATGGTAGCTTGATGATATTATTCGGTTTGCCAACGGCTCAATCATACGATACCGAAAAAGCAGTTCGCGCGGCCTTTGCACTACGAAACAAAACAGATACCGAAAAACAAGAATTATCAAAATACACTATCCAAATCGGTATCGATAGTGGTCAAATTTATATTCCAGACGTCCGCCACCCAGACCAGCAACCCGTTTCTTTATCGGGTGCAACCGTAAAACACGCGATGTCGCTGGCAGACCTTGCACAGCCTGGACAGATTCTAATTTCTAACCGAGCCTTTACTACGATTACCAAGTTGGCAGTCGCTGATGAGCTCACCGTTAAAGACGGCATTGGCCACGAGACTATCTGGTGCTTGCAAGATATCATCGACAATAACCAGCAGCGCGCTACTCAGATGGTCGGCAGAAAATTTGAACTGCAACAATTTCTGACCGCAGCCCATAATTGCAAAGAGACTGAATACGGCCAGCTCATTCTGGTACGTGGTGAACCTGGTATTGGCAAAACGCGCTTGCTCAAGGAGTGGCTAACGTTGGCCAATGATTTAGATTTTAACTGTCATTCTGTCTCCATTTTCGATTTTGGCACTGCCATTGGGCAAACCCCTGTTCAAACACTGGTACGAAGTTTATTGCAGTTACAACCTGACAATGAGCTAGCGAAAGTTAAAATTTATGTTTCAGAAATTGTTGCTGAAAATTTATTATCTAACGAACAAGTTAATTTCCTCTTCGATCTGTTGAATGTCCCTGAGCTATTGCTTAATCCGGAAATTTATCAGGCAATGGATAATGAAGCTCGGCAGTCAGGAAGACAGGAGGCCATGACGACACTCGTGCGACGGCTATCTGAACGCCAGCCGTTATTACTCATTATGGAAGATATCCACTGGGCAGAACCAGCATTATTGAATCTTTTAGGACAATTGGCCGTGGACATTAAGGATTATCCGATCGTCCTGGTCTTCAGCACTCGTCTTGAAGGCGAACCATTAGATCCCATATGGCGCAGTCGAATTCAGAGCACGCCGTTGTTGACCCTAGATATTTCACCGCTACGCCACAACGAAGCTGAACGGTTGATCAAGCAAGCTCTGGATTTGCCTGCCGAAAAAACAAAAGAGCTCATTCAACGCTCCGGCAGCAACCCGTTGTTTCTGGAACAGCTGCTATTTTGTGTCCAGAAATCTGTTGATACCATCCCGGATTCGGTACAAAGTATAGTTGCCGCTAAACTGGACACACTCGATTCATTCGACAAACGCGCTGTTTTTGTGGCATCGATTCTGGGGCAGCGATTTTCATTGGAATCATTAAAATATATCCTGGACGATCCAGACTATCGGTGCACCGAGTTAGTAGCACGTGGTTTGATCAAACCCGATGGCTCACAGTTTTTGTTTCATCATGCGTTGATTATGGATGGTATCTACAAGATTCAACTGCCATCGCAACGTTGCAGTCTGCACCTTTTGGCAGCCGATTGGTATAGCGATAAAGATTCATTGCTGTATGCTAAACATTTGGACAAAGCCGAAAGTGAAGACGCTGCAAATGCCTATCTCAAAGCGGCAGAACATTTGATGAAACTGTATCAGTACGATAGCGCTGAGAAAATGGCTTGTCGCGGACTTGAAATAGCAAGTAAGGTCGAGGATTTATTCGATTTGAGCATTTGTCATGCCGATAGCTTAAGAGAGCAGGGGCAAACGCAGGCATCCTTGGAAGCATTCATTGCAGCCGAACAACAAGCAATATCACCCAAACAGCAATGTCAGGCACTTATTGGTCAGGGTTTTGCGCTACGCCTGCTTGATCGACATGATGAGTTACTGTCTCTGATAAAAACAACCGAACCCTTAGCCGAATCGTTGAAAGACATCCAAGCGGTCGCTTCCCTCCACTACCTGCGCGGCAGTGCCTTTTTCTTTCTAGGCGATACCGATAATTGCCTGCTAGCTCATCAGCAAGCTGAAGCCCTAGCAGCCGATCAAAAACTGCCAAAAATTCAGGCACGTGCGTTAAGCGGAATTGCTGACGCCTATTATGCTATGGGTCGTTTGATAACCGCTGAACAACAATACCGCCGTTGCATTACTTTATGTAAACAGCACAATCTAATCCGCGATATCACCGCAAACCAAGTCATGATTGGGGCAATATTAGGATTTTTAAACCGTATTGATGATGCCGAACAAATCCTGCTGGAAACAGTAGAATTAGCACAAAAAGTCAGAAACCACCGGGCTGAAGCTATGTCTCTGGTTGAACTTGCTGAACTCTATAAGCAAAAAAACGAACAAGAGTCGGGGCGACTTTATACAAATCAGAGTTTGCAGTTGGCCAAACAAATTGGTTCTAAACGTATGGAATGTGATGCCTTATTGTATCTTGGTACGATAGACAAAAATGAAACCTTACTGGAACAAGCTTATGAAATAGCGTCCACAAACCCATTCGGTAAACATTACATCACATCCTGGATCTTTGCCGTACAGGCCTGGATAACACAAGATTCGCACAAAAGAACATGGGCTTTACAGGAAGGAGAAAAACTGTTATCGGAACAAGCCATAAGTCACAATCACCTACACTTTTATCGGTACGCCATCGAATCTTGCCTGGTTGCGAAGGATTTCGACAAGACTCAGCACTTCGTGGCAGCGCTCGAACGTTATACTGCTGCAGAACCATTGCCTTGGAGTGAATTTATTATGCAACGAGCAAAAGCCTTGATGCGAGTTGCGCAGGGAGAAACTGGAATTAAACTCGAACATGACCTCCGGGAACTCATTACCCTTGCTGATCAGGCAAGGTTTATAGAAGCGAAAGCTTGCCTGTTAGCGGCACTACAACAAATAAAAAAGCCTAATCAAGTCAGTGAAGAATGATGATAAATAGACTGATCTTTCTTAAAAAACTGTTTTAAATTAATCAAATTAAAGGAGGATCAATCATGTTTATCACATTATTGAAATAAGGGGACGCTACCTTTTTTCACCAATCTTGGCATATCAAAAACATAGTGAAAATCAAAGCGTCCTTTTTTGTCTAACAGAGCTGGGGTGCTTGGTAACCAGGAAAGTCCGAAGCGATCGTGAGCTCGCTGCTCACTTTGCGAGAACAGCGGGCCCTGAGTCCTCGGATAGCATCCAACATCATTAAGTTCTGGCGTATGCTCCGTTATTTTTGAGATTGCGGTTTTTCTTCCCTAGGTTGACCTATCGGTACGGTTACACAACCTTCTTCGCTACCGCAAATACGCTGAGTATTTTTGTTAAAATTATAAACTGAGTAGTTTCCGTAACTACCTCCGCAAACATAGATACCACTGCGCTAGCGGCTCCAATTGCCATTTAATAGTTCACACTCCATCCTGTGAGCCCTGGGCCCGTATTCTGTTAGTTTTCCCGCGACAGTATCTGTTGAAACAAACAATGTCATGGGGCCGGTGAGCAAAAGTAAAGTTAATGCTGCTATACTCGATTTTTTTAAAACTAACATTGGATTTTTTGATGTATTGTTTTCAAGTTTCATAGTCTTCACCTCTTTATTTAATTAAATAGTTATGAATTTAGCTAACCATTCACTGAAATAACCCAAAAATGGACAGGTAAATTTCAACGCTTGATTTAGTAGAATTCAACACCAGAATATTAAAGAGCCGTCAGCGCAATGTATGAAACAACGTCAAAAAATCGTCAATATGTTTTTTCAATCAAACAATTCTCAAACCACAGTGTTGTGTGGAACCGATTATTGTATATATACATGATATGGACTCCAGAATCCGCAGGTTTTTGTGCTGCGTTCCCGTCTGTTATTTACACCATCTCTACGAAACACACCTCCACAAAATACGCTTGGATATAGAAATACCTACTGGCAATCCTTAGTACTGCTTTTTGCTTTCTTTCAATCGCTAATTGAATAAACGAAGCGGAGGTAAATAAATCACAAAATTATTGTGATTGCGGCACTGAATCTCATTGGATGATTAGCTAAACTGAATTCGTACTTTAAGTACATCAATTAATTAACTAAATGAGGAATACACCATGAAAACATTATATCCATCAACTGCCGCCTTAGTACTGTTCGCTATTCTTTCTGGCGCAGCCTATGCGGAAGGTTCCAAGATTGAGAAATCCACGCTGATTAATGCGTCTCAGAATATTAATGCGATTAATGCCGCAATTGGAAGAAATTCAACCGCCAATACCGGCTCCATCAGTATTAGAGATTCGGACGTAAAAGAATCAACCAGCCCAAATATTAATCCAATCTGGCACGGGTAATTTAATGTCAGTCCGGGTTTTAGGTGGCATCACATTAACTTTAGTTTTTCACATTGTTGTGTGAATATGCTTTCATTGTGATAAGTCACCAGCAAATTTTCGGTTGAACGCGTAAGCGCCACGTAAAGCAAACGCGCCTCTTCCTCAGGTGTCGTCTTCGCATAGGGCATACAACCCAAGTCCGGGATTACCACACTGCTAAATTCCAATCCCTTGCTGGCGTGCATGGTCAAAATCTTAATGGTGTCTTTGGCCGGATTAAATTGGCCATTGCTTTGCGCAGATTCCACTGCCAAACCCTTACCGGCAAGCCCCTGGCGCATTCTTGTCACTTGCGCATTAAAGCGACACAACACGGCTATTTGGCGCAAGGGACCCCCCCCTTCAGCACGCTTCTTTAACCAGCCAGCCACATGCGCCAATTCCTGTTTGCTGTTGGTCAAACGTTGGACTTCCGGCCTGGCACCTTTTCTGCCACAAAATTCAGGGTGTATCAGCGGTATTTCTTCATTTTTATCCGTTTGATCAAGATAAGCCGCAGCAAACTGATATGCAAAATCAAGCGCCTCCACAGTGTTGCGATAATTCACTTTAAGAATTGTGCTGCGCCCCGCTGCTTTGATCCCGACGCTTGACCAGGTAAAAGCCCGCCGCTTGCTGCCACCATAAATATTTTGCGCATCATCGTACATCAACAACAATGAATTAGTTTGCGGGTCAATCATCTGCACCAACAATTTAAACCACTCCGGCTTGAAATCATGGCCTTCGTCAATCAATACCGCTGCGTATTGAGCGAGCGGAACCCTACCCTTTTCACAACCTAAAATGACCGCCTCCACCTGTTGTTCCCAAATCTTTTGATCCTTTTGAACGGATACATCCAATTGATAAAGATTACACAATTCCTTACACCAGCCGTGAAAATGACGCACTTGTACACGATCATCAGCACCGCGTTCCGTCAATAACTGCTTGAGCTTTACCGCGAGCGTCTTGTTATAGCAAAGCACCAAAACGGGCTTGGCAAGTCTAAGCTGATTCAGAACCATGGCACGATAAGCCAGAATCAATGTCTTGCCGGAGCCTGCCACACCATGAATGATACGGTGCCCATCACCCAAATTGCGTACTAACTTCTCCTGCTGCATATCCATGATCTTGACCATGTCAGGCAGCATCTTAGTGATGGATTGCTGTGCATCAGCTTCATTATCACCATGTGGCGTATCAAACAAATGGCCTTGCTGAATGCGAACCTCGGGAAATAAATGCCAGCGTACCCGATCAATCCGCGCTAACGAAAGAACGCCGCCGAAACTATAAGTAAACATACCCCACAGGCGCTCTTGAAATGCCTCAGCATCAGTCGACTCGGTCATTTCATCCTGGCAAATTACTTTATCACTGGGAATCGCATGCCCCAGTTGCGCCGCTTCAAATTGCTTACGCGTTATGTTGGTGAACACAGCACCAAAACCCCACGGTAATAATAGACTCCCGTGGTAACGGCCATGCTCATGCTGCACCAACAATGGGTCACGTTCTAGCAGTTCTTTAATTTCAATAGCGCAAGAACGCGCCTGCTCCAACGGATTAGCCACCGTCTTTACACCACGATCGGTATGGATTTCAACCGTGCGCGCATCCATTTTCCGGATCGTCGTCAACTTCCAGTCCTTCACTTCCAACACCAAAATACCACGCCCCGGATGCAACACAATAAAATCAGGACAACGCTGCTTAGGCCCCACCGACTCATCAATCCAGCAATGATAATCATCCTCCAGTTTACGCAACAAACAAGTCCCAAAACGCCGCTCACCCGGCGTCAGGTTTAAATTTTTGGAATGCAGTGCAGGTAAAATGACGGCCATAGATTATTGCTTGCTAGACATGCAGCGCAATACCCCTTGTCTATTACACCTTATCATTTTAAAAAAACATGTGATGGAAATAAATAACCATGATAATTGTTTTGTTTCATGAGAATGTCCATTGCTGAAGCGACCAACTGAGGATTTTAGGATAATACAAAATGCATTTCCTTATCAAACGTGTCACCTTTAATCATTGTTGTACTCCATCCAGTCGCGATTTTACACTGCCAAACAAATCACGTGCATTGTTGAATCGCCTTCAGGTTGCAGTTTTTCAAAAAGAAAGCGAAACATTGTCATCCATAACCACAAAAACAAACCAGATTATAAGTGTTGCTAGAACTTACTTTTATTTCTAATGACTTCATTTTTCGATGTCTATCGTTATAATCTTCATGTCGGACGCTACTCTTTAAGCATCACTGCTTTGGCACTTCGATACTGTTTAGGGTAGCGGACGTTCATTCCAGCACCACAAGTTAACCTGTACTGGCAATTAAAAGACTCTGGCGTTCACAATATGATTTGCTATTGATAGGAATAGACACATACGTGGTATAGTAAAATTTACGCAGGAGATTTGATTATGTTTGGTTTATTAAAAGAAACCCCGGTCTCTGGTAAGGCCAGCACATTGATTCAAAGTCCAAGTGAGAAACTGTTTGACTTTATCGGTACCGACTTGATTGTTAATTATCCCAGATGGTCACCAGAAGTAAAAGAATTAGAGAAATTGACCGATGGCCCAATAAGAGAAGGTACGTTATGCCGTCAAGTGCGCGTTGACCAAGGCAACCGATCAGAATCAACTTTTAAGGTTAATGTCTTTAATTCAGGCACACGTATTTGCTTTAAAGGCGTTTCCAATCCTTATCGTTGTGATTATGTTATAGAGTCAGTGAGCGAAACAAGCAGCCGAATTACTTTTATTTTTGAGCTGCTTGATCTTGAAATGCATATTAAACCATTTGAAAAGCTTGTTCGAGTCGCTATTCAAGGTGGCACTGAAACGACAGTAAAAAATATTAAAAAATTAATTGAGGCCGAACTTTCTGGCTCAGCCTGATGCACTATTAAATTTTTAACGATATTTTTTATTTATTGCACGCAGTAATAGATTAACCTGGAGAAAAAAATGGACTTTATCGCTGAAAAAGACCCTGGATTGATTCCGAAAGTATTGGCAAGTATTCTTGATTCTTGTGTGAATGGCGTGACATTGGCTGACCCTGATCAAAAAGATATGCCGCTGGTATATGCTAATAAAGCATTTGAAACCATCACAGGCTATACGCAAGAGGAGACAATTGGTAGAAATTGTCGTTTTTTACAAGGCTCAGAACACGATCAAGAAGGCGTAAGTCAATTACGGGAAGCCATTAAAAATAAAAAGCCGGTTGAAGTTACACTCAGAAATTATCGCAAGAATGGCGAGCTTTTTTATAATCACTTAAATATGACCCCACTATTTGATTCTAGCGGGAACATACTTTATTTCCTCGGCGTGCAATATGAGATTACCGATCAAGTTCGTGCCGCTGAGGAAATTAGGAAATTGAAAAAACAACTTGAAGCACTAAAAAAGTAATTTCCCAATTTAAGGGGATGGCTTGACTTAGAACAATCTGAAGAAAATATGGAAAAATCAAAGAAATTAGCACTACAAACGGGCACTGAGAAACAACTAACCCAGCCGCAAGTATTGCCACGTTAACGCCCATAGTCATTCAAAAACGATTAACTTGGCAGCACCCTGCGTCTTTCAATCCACAACATAAAATTTTATCGATCCCACACACAGGTCAGCCTTAAAGTCTCTACCGATACCGACTAAACCTATGCGTTTGAGCTTGTCTTTATGAAATGTTTTAGTTGTTCTGTAGGCCTCTAGACTCGCAAAGGGAATGCGAATTGTTTGCCACTCAGGCGTGGCTTTAAAACTAAAGCGGTATGATTGCCACGGCAGCCAAAGATCTGTCGTGCGAAAGTGAACATTGTAGTGTTCGTGGTTACCGGAAACGCTGAGTTCAACACCGGCATAGGCTGATGCGTCGAACGGTTTGTCTTTAGTTAAGTCAAGTGCTATTTGCACAAAGCCGCCGTTGTTGTCGGTAGAAACATCACCGCGCATGCGCAGGCAGCTCCTGCCTTTATAGCTATCTTGTGTTAGGTCGCCCTTGGAAACGCCGCCCATAACCTGATCGGTAACCAGTCGCCATTGTGTGCCCAGGCTAGAACTTAAATTGCCGCTGGCTCGGTCATCAATAATTAAATCTTTTGCCAACACGATATTGGACCCTCCAAGGTTTATCAAAAAACCTATCATGAGATTTATGAGTATAAATAGCGTATTAGGTAATTGAACATTCATCGCTCATCACTAGTCAAATAGGTTATCTGTCTTACTTTAGCCGCGATCAGAGAATAATATTTTAGTTCTGTCGCAATAATTTTTTAATCATTCAAGATTTACGATATGTCGATTAATTATTGCTCACAATACCACTTATTGCGTTCAATTTTTTAGGCTTTCAGTTATATTGGAATATCTGTTTTAAAACCAAGGTAAATATTTAATCTCCTGTTAACGAATAAAGTGGAAATAAATGCGTACATTTTTATTGGTTCTTTTATCTTTAATTTTAATCAGCTGTACGGGGTTACCGAAAGGCGTCGCTCCTGTCAAAGACTTTGATGCAACCAAATATCTTGGCAAGTGGCATGAAATTGCACGGCTGGATCATTCCTTTGAACGAGGATTAAGTAGAGTATCCGCTGAATATGAACTGCGTAGTGACGGCGGCATTAAGGTTATAAACCGAGGTTTTTCCATTGCAGAGGACAAGTGGAAAGAAGCGGAAGGAAAAGCTTATTTTGTTAAAGCACGTGATGAGGGACATCTGAAAGTTTCATTTTTTGGCCCGTTTTATGGATCTTATATCGTATTTGATCTAGATAAAACAAATTATCAATATGCTTTTGTGTCTGGCTACAATACTTCTTATCTGTGGCTTTTATCAAGAACACCAACAATCAGTAAAGAAGTTAAAGAAAAATTTATTAAAAAATCTAAAGCGCTCGGCTTTGATACTGATAGCCTCATATTCGCTGAGCACGATTAGCATAACAATGGTATGAGGCTTTGGTCAATACACCCCAAATATTTGGATTCAAAAGGTTTAGTTGCTCTATGGAGAGAAGGTTTACTTGCTCAAAATGTTCTTCTTGGTAATACCAAGGGATATAAAAATCATCCGCAGCTAATACGCTTTAAAAAAACAAACAATCAATCTGCTGCAATTGCCGGTTACTTAATATCAGTGGCCGAAGAGGCTGATAGCAGAGGTTATCACTTCAACAAAAATAAGATCATTGATATGATCTTTAAAGATAAAATTCCTGTCACAAGCGGGCAAGTACAATATGAATTCGAACATTTATTAAAAAAATTAGAAACCAGAGATCAAGGCTTATATAGAAAATTTAAGGGCCTTGGTGACATAGAACTTCATCCATTATTTAATAGGATTATAGGCGGTGTAGAAGATTGGGAGATAGTATAATTTACCCAATCAATTTCTTGTCATTGGATTATTAAGTATGAATCCGAGTAGCAATCTTATTCCGTACGATTTGTTGCCTCCTGCCGACCCGCAACGCACTTTATTGCATAACGTAGTGCATACCCGTCCGAGCCAGCGTATCCGTTTGCCTGCGTTAGTGGTTTATGTGGCAGTTTTCAATGATGGTGTCACACTTGAGCAGGAGTGTGAGCATTTGCGCCGACTCCCCTGTCAGGAAGCGCTCGTAATTGGACACTTGCAGAATAACTTTCTGCGCTTGCGGCTACAGGGCTGTACCTTAAGGTGGGAACGCCACACAGAATTCACATCCTATTCACTTGTGCAGCACTTGCCTGAAGTCGCACAATTAGGTGCAACAGATCCTGAATTGCTTTCGTTCTTAGCCCTACCAGAGGGTTGGTTAGCTGGGATTCCTGGTCGTACTTTTGCTGCTATTAAGCTAGCCATGGTGCATGGCGACTTAAATCGTCCAGGAGAGACGCTGGCATTAGCGCGCAATTGGTTTGGTGAAAACCCCGTGGTGGCTTCGCTCATCGGAAGGAACAGTCACTCACTCGCGGTTACAGATTTCATGCTACGTGACAGCGGTTTTGAACGCATGCTTGTCGTTGCTCCGACTGAAACATCCGAATCACGTGCAGGACGTATTTCCCAGCGTCTACTCGAAATCGAAACTTACCGCCTGGCCGCACTGCGAGGTCTGCCAGCGGCTAAACAGCTTGCCCCCGAGTTGGCTGATGCTGAGCAACAGTTAGTCGATATCACAGCTCAGCTGGAAAACAAAGCCGTTTCTGAACAAGAATTACTTGATCGATTAATTTCACTGGCTGTACGTATCGAACGTGCTAATGTCAAACACATGTATCGCTTTGCAGCCACGCATGCCTACGACAAGATAGTGACGCAACGTATCGCCGAATTAAGAGAGAAAGCCATACCTGGTACGCAGACCATTGGTGAATTTATGGGGCGTCGTCTCTCTCCAGCCATAGCAACTGTTGAAGCTACTGCGCGACGCATGGTTTCACTTTCTGAACGCATTTCACAAACTAGCGCATTGCTGCGTACGCGAGTTGACATAATGACCGAGGCACAAAACCAACAGTTACTCGGAAAGCTTACGCGTGGACAAGAACTGCAGTTGCGCTTGCAAAGCATGGTGGAGGGCTTATCAATTGCTGCTATCTCATATTATGTGGTCAGTCTGTTGCTGTATCTAGCCAAAGCAGGCAAGGCTGCTGGTTTACCGATTCATCCTGAATTGACTATCGGGGTAATGATCCCGATAGTCATCTTGACAGTCTGGTATATAACTCGCCGCATTCACGATAAATTTTTCAAGCTGGATTGATCGTGTTCGGAAGTTCATATTAAACAGACCATGTCAGTTACAAATAGAATCTCAAATTTTCATCTCCTACACTTATTATAAACATAGATTCAAGTGACCAGGTCGACCTTACCGGTTCTTAAACTGTATACACCGCCAACTATGAGAAGTTTTTTCTCAGCCACCAATTTATTTAGAATCGGGGTTTGCTTTTTAAGCTTTTGCACATTCTGTATAACATTCATTTTGACCACTTCGTCAATACGATTTTCTAACTTCCTGTCAACAGCTCCCACTGCAGGCGCCAACGCACTGGCTATCGTTTGAATATGTCCTGGAAATTGCACATTCTTATCCGCAGCCGCTATAGCAGCCTGAACTGCACCACAGCTTTCATGACCAAGCACCATAATAAGTGGTGTATGCAAAACAAATGAGGCAAATTCAAGCGTAGCCACAAAATCCGTAGTTAAATAATTACCAGCTACGCGTGCCACGAACAAATCCCCAAGTTGCTCGTCAAAACAGAGCTCGGGACTGACTCTTGAATCAGAGCAACTTAAAATACAGGCATAGGGATTCTGACTTCTGACCAGAGCGTCACTTTCAAGACTAAAATTCAATAGCGTGGATTGACCTGCAACATAACGTTTATTACCAGCAATCAATCTCCCTAATGCAGCTTCTGGCGTTAATACGTTTTCAGGCTGAGGCGGCATCGTAACCACACCGGAAGTAGCCATCACTTGCAACCCTGTTGAAGCAATTCCTACGCCTAGTGCTGAAGTCATAACTAACTTTAAAAATGAGCGCCTTTGCTGAATTTGCAGATTTTTTTCGCTTTCATGTTCGCAATTTATGTTGCACATTTTTAGCTCCTATTTATCTAAGCAAGTTGACCTACAGATCTTTAGAGCTAAACTAGTAAAAACTAGTTTCAATATGCCTCAAGCAGATTGTAATTAACAGAAAATTCGAGACATATACTAAATTGTCCCCTTTAACTGGACGATCTAAAATTATATTAAGCTCTAAATAGTGTAGTCACGAGATATTCGTCCAGAGAGCGATACATCTGATTTGCACGGCAGCGAGGAAAGAGGCGGTGTTTTTGGCATATCTAGTGCTATCCCGCGCCACCGCTTCAGGTGAAGAAAAGCGTTCTCTACAAGATGCCGTAATTTATAGAGTTCCCTATCGTATTCTCGTTGCTCAACACGGTTCTTCTTTGGCGGAATAACGGCCTTCATGCTTTGACTTTTAGATGGGACACAGAGAACGATCCATCCTGACAGGAAACCTTTCTCCTTGGTCTGTTAAATCCGGAAAACTCCACCTTTTCTAAAATTAAACTTTATTTTTAACAATACATAATATTCTGTTTTTGTAAGTCAGCTGGTTAGGCTAAAATGGATGCGCCGATACACAAAACAACAAAATTACTCTAATAACGGCTTGTCATTATGATCAGAAGGGCTGATGTAGAAGTTTATTAGCTAGAAATAAAATCAAATTTTTACTTGTCTCGCGACAATTAAAGATCGGAAAACTGCTAACGCATAAGTTCAATAATGAACACTGTTTTCCTTAAGTCTCATGCTAAACAAGATCTCTGCAATCCCTGCAAACTCAAGGATGTATGCGAAGCAGACACCCGAAGGGTTTATCCTTGAATTTACAGGGATGGAAGAGAAAATAATTTATGAGAGTGCCATTATAATTGTCGCGAAATGCCCTTTTGTAATTGTCGCCGAACAACCCTCCAAAAACATGTCAAGTGTTTTTTTGATTATTTATAGGGGGAGAGTAGTTACGCCAAAAGAAGATCTGCGTCAGC
>JAJFJK010000057.1 GCA_021774075.1 Nitrosomonas sp.
GCTGACGCAGATCTTCTTTTGGCGTAACTACTCTCCCCCTATAAATAATCAAAAAAACACTTGACATGTTTTTGGAGGGTTGTTCGGCGACAATTACAAAAGGGCATTTCGCGACAATTATAATGGCACTCTCATAAATTAATTCTAGCTCGCTCAACCAGCCTGTGCTCCGCGCTGTGGCTTCGCGTAACTTTTTCCAAATAAACTTTTTGTGCTTCTGTAAGTATGATTTCTATTGCTTTCCTAGGCATAGTGCCTATTATAGCTAATAATCTATGTTATTAAATACTAGGAGTCTGTCGGACTTAAGTGATCGTAGCGAGCAAAGTGGGAAAGAGGAATTAGGTTGATTCAATTTTGAGGCGCATAGTTATTCTATTTGACGATAAATTGAGCCAATATAAGCCTCTTGTCCCACTTGCACAGTAGATTAATCTTAAGTCCGACAGACTCCTAGATCGGAACATAAAGTGAAAAATATTTTTTCCTGTTTTACTGATCATTACGTTAGCGTTCTTACTGGCGCAGTTTGCACAAGCCGCTGGATCAGGGCCTTGCGGTGCAAACTGCCAAGCTAACTTCACTACGGTGCAGGACATTGAAGATCTTGTAAACGAACTGACGAATGATGGTCAGCCTGGTGCAACGACAAATCATGGAAACCAAAAATGGCGGTCTGCACTTACGTTCACGGCAAGGTTTGCAAATTCAGCTACGTAGTGAATTCCAGCACGAAGCGCAAGCTATTGGCGAGTTACTGCGTCTAGGGTGGAATAATATTGAATGGTTTGGGAATCAAATCGAGATTGATTCGTCATTGGGGGAACGCATGTGTTTCGCCCCTGATATGGAACTTGTCTCTGGACAAGCTTCTGGAGCCACGAGTGTTTCTACTGATATAGACGGCAATCTGCTGATTATGCATCAGGATAGTATCCAGCAGCGCTTATTTGCTTGCGCGCATGACATGGTGCAATTACGTGACCAGGTCAGGAGTACGCTGCACTAACAATTGCAAGTCCATACTGACGGCACGCTCTCGGTTCAATTTGAGGATGGGCAGCAACAACGTTTTAGATTGGCAGCGGCATTGCGTTGGAATGGCATCCTTGATCAGCTGGGATTCTTTACGAAGCAAAATAGATTGTTTTCACTACAGAGATGGATGGGAACAGGAAGTCGTTTCTTTGCCATGAGAGGCTATTCCAGCATATAACCGATAATCTTTTAACAGATTGAATAAAAAGTGTAGTTTATTGATCTTGGCTAAGTTTTAATGTGCCAAATGATGGACAATATTAGAATGGAATAAGTAAGTTTCTTGTTCTTTGACATTTAATTAATCTAATTGGAGAAATCATCATGAAACGAATTTATTTTCTAGTCCCTGATATTGCTACCACTAAAAAAATTGTTGATGAACTGTTGCTGGCACGCATTGAAGAGCAACACATTCACGTGCTCGCAAAGCGTGGCACGCCACTTGAGGATTTGCCGGAAGCCAATCTTTTGCAAAAGAGCGATTTTATTCCAGCCGTGGAACAAGGACTGGCGCTTGGCGGGTCAACCGGCATACTGGCTGGGTTGGTTGCGGTTGCACTGCCACCGGCTTCAACGGTAATTGCGGGCGGTGTTCTATTGGCAACCACAATCGCAGGCGCAGGTGTGGGTGCGTGGTTAAGCGGCATGGTAGGAATGAGTGTTGGCAATCGACAGACAAAAGCGTTTGAAGATGCAATTGAAGCAGGTGAATTGCTGGTGCTGGCCGATGTGCCGTCCGGGCGGGTAGAAGAAATTGAAGAAAAAATAGCACAGCATTTGCCGACAGTAGAGATTGAAGGCACAGAGCCGAGGGTACCGGCGTTTCCCTAATCAGGATAGTATCCCCCCGGCTTTGCTGGGGTGGCTTACGTTTTGCGGAACTACAAACTCATTAGTTTTCATGTGATCAGGTATCGGTTCTTTATTGCCTTAATTCTAAGGTGCGCTTTACTTGGCTTGTTGTTAATCATTCAACCCTTGGAAGCGGCAAATGATGGGTTACAGCACATTACTGAGGAAAATGTGCTCGAAGTGTACGTGCGTGATGGTTGTCCACACTGCGCAAAAGCTAAGAAATTCCTGTTGGAATTTGGCCACGACCGACCATGGTTACGTATTGTTTACCGTTCGGTAGATCATGATTCGGATGCACGCAACGACCTGCTGAGATACGCCCAAGCGGCAGGTATTTGGCCGGTTGGTGTGCCAACTTTTCGTTTCAATAATCAGTTGCTAGCCGGTTTTGATAGTCCAGAGCACACTGGTGCTTCATTGGCTGCTTTGCTTGAACAGCGTGTAATAGATTCAGAGCGTGTTGAAACGGTGCTGTTTGGAACGTTGAGCGTCTCTAATTTAGGTCTGCCGCTATTTACGTTGGCAATGGGCCTGCTGGACGGGTTTAATCCATGTGCGATGTGGGTATTGCTATTTTTACTTTCCCTACTTGTTCATATACAAAATCGCAAAAGAATGGCGCTGATTGCAGGCACTTTTGTGCTGGTAAGTGGTGCAGTCTATTATGCGTTCATGGCAGCTTGGCTCAATGTCTTTTTGTTAATTGGAATCTCAACCGCCTTACGGTGGGTGCTGGGTGGTATGGCATTAGCGATCGGCGGCCTTAATGTGAAGGATTTCTTTATTTGGAAACGGGGGTTTTCATTATCCATTCCAGATTCTTCCAAACCTGATTTATATGCGCGCATGAGAGCGATACTCACTGCCGACAAGCTGTTGCCTGCTCTGATAGCAGTTGCCACACTTGCTGTTTTGGTCAATTTTATCGAGTTATTGTGTACCGCCGGATTTCCAGCAATATATACTGCCGTATTGGTTCAGCAAGAATTGAGTCCGATAACATATTATGCGTATCTGGGACTTTATATTTTTGGTTACGTGGCCGACGATTCACTAATGGTCGCGACTGCAGTCATTGCATTGAGCAGCCGCAAGCTCACAGAACAGGCGGGACGCTGGCTGAAGCTCATAAGCGGTGTTGTTATGCTCGGCTTAGGCGGCATGATGATACTGCGCCCAGAATGGTTGATATAGTTTCTACATGGCGTAAAGCGTGACTTATCTTTCATTAAGATGAATGAATCTCGAATATGAAAAACCAAATCTATCTACGATATTTATTGCGTTTACTGCTATTTCTATTGCTTATTTTCATGCTTTCCGGCTGTTTGTCGCCCATTACACTAAACCGGGCAGTCGTAGTTTATGATCAAGCAGTAGCCAGCGCAGAATCTGAACAACTGCTGATCAATATTGCCCGTGCCCAACATCACGAACCTATTCATTTCACCAGGGTTTCAAACATTGCAGCCACCTTCGATTTCAGATTCAGTGCAGGCGCCACTCCCGCACTGACTGGTGATGCCGGAAGCACGCTTGTGCCAATATTTGGTGGAAGTGTGGCAGAAAATCCCACTTTCAGTATTGTTCCGATCGAAGGGGAAGAATTCACCAAACGACTTCTTACCCCGTTTCATCAAAACAAGCTTACCTTGCTTCTTCGCCAGCATTTTGATGTTGATCTTATGTTGCGAATGATGGCACAAGAAGTACGTATACAGTACCAAGAACAACAAGCGATCTCTCACAACGTTTCGGATAGTGAAGCGCAAGAACATCACCGCCGTCTCCGGCATGGTAGACACCATGCTGGCTCCCGGCTTGGTGAGCAGCATGACATTCCTCTTGATATCCAACAGACTTCGGAACAACAGCATCGTGTTCGTCTCCGAAGCCAAAGACACAAAGCACAAAGAATCTACCCGAACAGCCCGTCGAATCAAGCTGGTTATGAGATGTTTCGGCGTGTGGTGCTGCATCTCTCAGCCATTCAAGATCAGAATCAGCTGTATGCTGAACCGCTAACCTTCGAACACAGTTGGACCATTCCTGCCAACTCTGTTTCAGCAGAAGGCTTTCAGTCTCTGGAAAAAGAATTTACCGTGTTATACAACCAAGAGGACGATACCTATACACTTAGCAAGCAGACGCTAGGCCCGGTTCTCATCACCAATTATGACCCCGATATTCTGTGCTGCGAGGAGCGCGCAGAATTGTATGACATGACAAACTCATGGATTGAGAATGATGTTGCATTTGATATTCGTCCTGAATATGTCGGCGGAGAATGGCCGATCAATGGCGCTTTTCGTCTCAGGAGTTTTCATTCGATTCTCAATTTTATTGGTCACGCGCTTGGTGAAGCACCGGAGTACCATGTCGAGAAGGACCCACGTACGCCACACCTCGCCAGAAACGAAAATCCTAACGCGACTCTGGAACTGATCGTATCTGATACGAAGCCTTCAGAAGTGGGTTTGTCAATCAGCTCACACGGTCAGTACTATGCAGTTAATTCTAACGGGTCAAATTCCCACTGGAATTTAAATGCTTTTCAATTGCTGTCCATACTATACCGAATGACTATCACTGACCCCTCATCTGTCGGTGTGCCTGGTATTACGATTGCAAAGTAACCGGTTTTTTCCTAACGCCTATTCTTAACAAAAATTATTCATACAACTAACCTAAATATTGTACCAGTGCGTTGTGGTCAAGAAGGACCGGTCGGTTTTTGTAAGGTGGCAGTTTTCTATGGAAAATGCAACCAACAGGGGTTCGGAGTATACTCTACGTACTTCCAACAACACTTAGCCGAAATTGTTTTAGTCCTGCACCTGTCTCACAAAATTTTGATTAAGATATTTTCTCCGACTATGCATCCACGCGCCCTCATCGCTATATTTCTGAATTTTGCCAACCAGCTAAAATTCAGAAACCTTTTTCTAATTGTCACCGGACTATTTTTTATCGACCTGTTAATTCCAGATTTCATCCCTTTAATCGACGAAATCATTCTCGGTTTGCTGGCGATTATCCTGGCTAATTGGAAGGGTGAAAGGAAAAAGGAAAAAGAGGGAAACGTTAATGAACCTAAAAACCTTAGTTGAATGGTTTTTAGAGTGCGTTGTTGTTTGTTTTTGATTAAGGAATGATAGTGATGGTGCATATGCTGGTGTGGATGTCCGGGAACAGCATGTCGTGCATGGTCGCTTAACTGGGCGTCAAACCACTGATGGATTGCCTTGATAAATTGTGGTGATTTGGTGGCGTATTTAATCTGCGCGCCATCAGGAAGAGCCATGTATTCAATCTTGATCTGGTCAGGATTGGCTGTTTTTAATTCAGCTAATCCTGGCATATCTTCGCCGTGAATGTGTGCTGGATTGGAAAAATCACCTTGTCTGAATTCTTCAGAAATTTCCGATAGATGATCTCGTATCAATTGAATCAGTCCAGAATCGGATTTGTCTTTGGCGATAACCTGTTGGATCCTGCCATTGGCTGTTTTGGAAAAAACATGTCTCGTTTTCTCCAGATCAAATGGCATGACATGCATACCAAAAAACAAAAAATGGGGCGAACAAAAAGAGCCGTTTTTTATGTTAAGTGCTGAGGTCCACATAGACAACTAGTATAGACCTGACCCCGTGACCGCGTGACCGTGACCTGCTTTGGACAAATCCAGTGAGCATGCTTAGCAGCTGAGGGTGCTGGCTGCGACATAATGTCACACGCGACATTATGTCACATTCCCAAAATTTTCATCTACTACTAAAATCCTTTCACTCGTTACATCTGACCATTTGCCATGTAGCAAGTAACTTATTATTTTATTAAATTATTAACCAAAGAGTTAAAAGTAGATTATGAAAATGAATTTAGGAAAAGTTTGTTTAGGGTTGGCAATTTATGCCACGACGGTTGTGGCACAGGCGGGAAATCAAGGACCTATGCCTGTCACCGACAATGATTTTTATCCGACACCATCCAATGCCAAAGTGGAACTTGGAAAGGTGCTGTTTTATGACAAAATTCTCAGTGGTAATAGCAACACCTCTTGTGCTACCTGCCACCACTCATTAACGGGCACTGGAGATGGTCTGGCACTTCCTGTTGGCGAAGGTGGAAAAGGCCTTGGCGTTACTCGTGATACCGGTAGTGGCAGTGATGCTATTCATGAGCGAGTGCCGCGCAATGCACCGCATGTTTTTAATCTGGGTGCCCAAGAATTTGCTGTCATGTTTCATGATGGACGAGTGGCAGTGGATAGTTCACAGCCGTCAGGCTTTACTTCTCCGGCAGGTGCGCAGCTGCCTTTAGGGCTTGATAACCCGTTGGCGGTACAAGCCATGTTTCCTGTGACCTCAGCCACAGAAATGGCTGGTCAATTAGGTGAAAATCCCGTAGCCGATGCAGCTGCTGCGGGAATTTTGTCAGGCGAGAATGGTGTTTGGGGCTTATTGGCGCAACGACTACGCGCAATTCCCGAATATGTTGCCATGTTTCAGGCTGCTTATCCCAGCCAGATAAATACCGCTGACGATATTCAATTTAAAGATGCGGCCAATGCCATAGCCGCATTTGAAACCACTGCGTGGCGTGCCGACAACAGTCGTTTTGACCAGTATCTGCGAGGCGATAAACACATGTTGAGTAAACAAGAGAAAAAGGGTATGAAGTTATTCTATGGCAAAGCCAATTGTGGCAGCTGTCACAGTGGTAAGTTTCAAACTGATCAAGGTTTTCATGCGATTGCTATGCCGCAGATTGGTCCAGGAAAAGGACATAACTCTGATGGCTATGATGATGGCCGAGAGGATTTTGGCCGTGAAGCAGTTACTGGTAATGTGAATGATAGATTTAGATTCCGCACGCCGACCTTGCGTAATGTTGCCCTGACTGCACCTTATGGCCATGCTGGCGCCTATGATTCATTGGAGGCAGTGGTTCGTCATCACTTGTCTCCTGTTGATAGCCTGTTTAACTATGACACTAGTCAGGTGCGCATGCCTTCACGTGCCGACTTGGATGAACAGGATTTTGTAGTGATGAACGATGGATGGCGCATAGAACAAATCGTCCAGCGTAATGAATTAGCCAGTGTTGATTTAGATGAAGAGGAGTTTGCTCGATTGATAAGTTTTCTGCATACCTTGACAGATAACTCTTTTCTAGATGATCGACACAACGTACCAAGCAGCGTACCTAGTGGCTTGACGTTGGCTGAGTAGTTTTCTTCAACAGTAACAAACAAATGGAAATTATGCAGCATTTAAGCTTATGGTTTGTGCCACGTAATTTTCCACAAATAATATAAACATTTCTTGATAACACTAAATCAATAAGGAACACTATGCGTACAAAAATTTTTAATTTATCTCTTGTTATTTTTCTATTGTTAGCAGTAGCTTTTCTGCAACCTGCCCATGCCGGAAGTGAAAATAAAAAACAGAACGTCATTGTGAAATTGTCACATTTCGATGCTCTCAATTGGGAAGATCCTACTAAGGACGGACACAACTGGCAGCCTGCCTGTATGGCGTTAATGATGACTGATCATGTATTGGGTAAGAAGGTGGGGAAAAGATACAAAAATAAAGTCACGCTTTTCTTGGCCTTAGAGGCTGTCGAGATGGCAGATAAGGACACCGCTACTGACCTTTCAAGTTTCACATGCATGAACGGCCAGACGCTTCAAGACAGGTGGGATGATTTAGTCAACAAAGGAGTCGATATCGCTGTTTGTCCTGGTTGCGCAAAAATTGGTGGCATTACTCCGGATACGTTGCGCGAAGGTTCCTTTATTCCGAATGGCGCGCCTGAAGTGACACGGATTTTTCTGAAAGCAGATAAAATTATTGATTTTTAAGTTAAAGTAATTTAGCGGCGGGTTTGGATATACATCATTCTAAGAAGACACATAAATACTAAAACCCGCTCTTCCCATTCCCATATTATTTAGCTCACATTCATTGCAAATAAAAAGACAACGTGTGAATTAGCTTCGTTTTCAGGAACAGTTATTTGTGGTGCATATGCTGGTGTGGATGCCCAGGAACAGCATGTCGTGCATGGTCGCTTAACTGGGCGTCAAACCACTGATGGATTGCCTTGATAAATTGTGGTGATTTGGTGGCGTAATTAATCTGCGCGCCATTAGGAAGCTCAATGTACTCAATTGTGATCTGGCCAGGATCCGCTGTTTTTAATTCAACTAATCCTGGCATATCTTCGCCGTGAATATGTGCTGGATTGGAAAAATCACCTTGTCTGAATTCTTCAGAAATTTCCGATAGATGATCGCGTATCAATTGAATCTGCTCAGAATCGGATTTGTCTTTAGCGATAACCTGCTGGATTCCACCATTGGCTGTTTTGGAAAAAACATGTGTTGTTTTTTCCAAATCAAATGGCATGATATGCATTCCGCGCTCTGTGACTTCGTCAAGCCGCTTTTCATCCGCTGGATCTGCGGCGTGGACAGGTATCACTGCAAATAACACGAGTAATAAAGATACGATGAATGGATTCATTATTTTTTCCTTTCTGAATTATATCGTTCCGATAAATGTCTCAAATTGGGCCAGCATTCGTCATACCAACCTTATAGGTATGACGAATGCTGAAGAGTACTCATCACATACGATTACTGATCTTTGCCCGTTAAAGATCCCAGAAATGCTTTGATGTCTCTAATCATTCCATGGCCGACGTGATCTCGCCCAAGTTGATGTTTTGCCATTAATTTGATCGCTTCATCTAATGTTTCGACTGAGCCATCATGAAAATATGGTGCTGTTTTGGCAATATTTCTAAGGCTAGGGACTTTAAACGCTTTCTTGTCACTCTCGAGGCCAGTCACTTCATAGCGACCCATGTCTTCTGTTTCATAGGGTTCAACAAGCCCGATTTTTTTATATGAATTGCCACCAATTGCAACACCATTGTGGCAATTGGTACAGCCCATACGCATGAATTTCTTCAGACCTCTTTTCTCATTTTTATTTAGCGCATCTTCATCGCCATTGAGAAAATCATCGAAACGTGACGGAGTTAATAGCGTGCGCTCAAAAGCACCAATGGCCACGCCAATATTGTTGTAATTAAACGGATATGCTTCTTGACTAAACGCTTCTGCAAAGAGTGTTTTATATTCGTCAATCGCTTTGATTTTTTGTACAACAGCGCCTTTATTTGGCATACCCATTTCAACAGGGTTTAAAATTGGGCCTAAAGCCTGCTCTTCTACATCATTGGCGCGTCCATCCCAGAATTGATCAATGTGAAGTGCTGCATTCATGGTGGTGGGAGAATTTCTGCCGCCACGTTTGCCTTCATGGCCTGGAGATGTTGGTTCATTATCCACACCATAATTGTTGAGTGCGTGACAAGAGTTACAGGAAATCTTGTCATTGACTGATAACCTTGGGTCCATGTACAGCATTTTGCCAAGTTTAATCAGAGCTGCATTCTTTTCTTCATCAATAATTGATGCAGGTAAAGGCTCAAAAAATTGTTTAACGTTGTTCATGCCATGCCCGCCACCATGCATGCCACCACCATGCCCATGGCCGCCATTTTCACCATCTTCGTGACCATGCTCACCGCCATGCATCATGCCGCCTTTATGCTCATGACCGCCACCATGCTTGCCACCTTCGTGCTCATGGCTTTCCTGGTGTTTAGAACCACCGTGGCCCTCATCGTCATTTTGAGCATAGGCCTGAGTACTTAATAATAGTGTGAGTAATAAAATAAGTTTCATATCATCTCCATAATTTATATAGTTAGAACTTTCATTGTTTTGAGCTTATTGTTTGATCGGTTGCTACAAACTATTCCCTCCATATTTGTTTTTACCTTGCGTAATAAATTATTTGCAGCTTAATGAAAAGCAATACCCGGTTTTAATCCCGTTTTTTTCAGAAGCTTCGCCAATGGGCAGAAGCCGCTGAAAGATGCCTGAAAGAGATTTGCGCCGACAAACGCCGTCAGCCATAACCAATATGCAGAGTGTAGTTGCGATAACAACAGGCTTATAAGAATCATGCTGCCCGCGAATGCCATTACCATACGATCAATGTTCATGATTATTTCTCCTATAGTACTCCGTCTATTTGAGTTTATTGATGCCCAATGCTTTTAATATGTAATGCTCGTATAAAGGCTCGGTTGTGCCTTTTCTGATTTTGTGCAGAAAATATTTTTCATAGGCGATTTTGGCGAGATGTACCCATTTTCCGGATTTTGTCCAGGTAACATTACGCGGTGGTATTTGTGGGATTGCCACGAAAGCGACACCGGTATCCCCCATATCGGCCAAACATACGGCATTCCATGTTGCTTCAGTGGATGGTGCTTTGCCATCAAGAGCGTCACGAATGTTATGTGTTGCTGCAGTCACCATTGATTCAATCATGTAACCACTTTTCGGCACGCCGACTGGCACAGGTGTTTTCTCTAGTGGCGCAATCGCGACACAGACACCAACCGCATAAATATTCTCATAACGCGGGTTGCGTTGATATTTGTCGATGATAATAAAATCGCGCGGATTGGTCAGGCCTTCGATATTACTGACTGCTTCAATGCCGGTGAATGCCGGCAACATCATTGAATAACTAAAGGGAAGTTCGTGGCGTTGTTTTTCAGAACCGTCTTCATTGTGTTCGAGTACGTGCATCATGCCATCTTCAACTTTTTCTACTTTGGCATTAGTAATCCATTTGATGTGACGCTCACGTAGTAAACCTTCCATCATGGCTTTAGAGTCACCGACGCCACCCAGTCCTAAATGACCAATATACGGTTCTGCTGTCACATAAGTCATGGGTACCTGGTCCCGCAATTTTCGTTTGCGCAAATCTGTATCCATAATGAATGCGTGTTCATAGGCTGGCCCGTAACAGGAGGCGCCTTGCGCCGCACCAACGACAATAGGGCCTGGCTTCTGTATGAAATCATCCCAGGCTGCCGCTGCATTATTGGCATGATCGACATGACAAATGGAATGTGTATAGCCTTCCGGCCCCAAACCATCGACTTCTTCAAATGCCAAACGCGGGCCGGTAGCAATGACCAGATAATCATAGATCAGTTCGGATCCATCGCACAATTCCAGACGGTTTTCTTCCGGAAGTAAACGTTTAACCCCCACTGCGCTAAAAGTAATATTTTTCGTATTGAGATGGGGCGCGAGTTCTACCTTAATATCCGCTGGCTTGCGCCAGTTGACAGCGACCCAAGGGTTAGACGGTACAAAATGAAAAGTTTCGCTATCAGAGACCAGCATAACCTCATCTTCCTTGCGAGCAAGACAGCGCATCTCATAAGCCATCGACACGCCACCGATACCGCCGCCGATAATAATAATTTTTGCCATTATTTCTTCCTCCTGTGCATTTTTACATGGGTTGATTATTCATTTTCTGTTTCACAATAAATGCCATACAGCACTTCAAGTACACGGCGTGCACCTTCATCCTTCAAGGAATAATAAGCACTCTGCCCCTCACGTCTGCATTCCACGATTCCTTCATGGCGCAAACGTGACAAATGTTGCGATAACGCCGATTGACTCAAACCAATTAGTTTTTCCAGTTCACCCACTGTGCGCTCCTGCTTAACAATGTTGCACAACACCATCAAACGATGCGGGTTTGCCAGCGTTTTTAGTAATTGCGATGCGGCTTGCGCATTTTGTTGCATATCATCCATATTCATATTAGTTGATTCTTATATTATAATATACTAATATTATGTCAAGGTTTTTATAACAATTCAAATCGGAGTCTTGAAGTGATGCAAAAAACATTTGCCGAGAGCGTTATCCGTTTCTCCCTGGATAGACCACGAACGATCATTTGGTCCGTGGTGATGGTGACTCTGTTGCTGACGACACTGGCGACGCTGCCCAGTCTCTGGCCGCAGCAATTTCCCGCTTTGCAGAGTCTTAAGATAGACACTGATCCCGAGAATATGTTGTCCGAATCGGAACCAGCGCGTATTTTCCATAACCATGCAAAGAAAGAATTCTCGTTGTATGACATGGTCGTAGTTGGAATCGTCAATGAAGAGCATGCGAATGGCGTATTTAACACTGCTTCTCTCACTCGAATTTTCAAATTAACAGAATTCGCCCGGCAACTAAACTGGCCGGATTCTCAGGATCCCAATCAATGGGAAGGCGTTATCGAAGTTGACATGATTGCGCCGTCCATGGTCGACAATATCGAACAAGGTGGTTTGGGTGCTGTCAATTTCAGCTGGCTGATGCCGCAACCCCCCACCAGTGAAGAAGAGGCTATTGCTGTACGTGATCGCGCTGCGCGTATTCCTTTCCTGCACGATACGCTGGTCAGCGGTGACGGCAAGGCAATTGCGCTCTATTTGCCACTGACCAGTAAACATATTTCCTACGAAGTCAGAAAAGCATTACTGGCGTATGTCGAAGATTGGAAAGGAACTGGTGATCAAATTTTTATCACGGGTTTGCCGGTGGCAGAAGACACCTTTGGTGTCGAAATGTTTGTTCAAATGGCTGTATCGGCACCGCTGGCGATGCTGGTGATCTTTTGTCTTCTGTGGTGGTTTTTTCGGAATTTCGTCTTGATCATCTCACCGATGATTTTAGCTGTGGTTTGTTCCTTATCCACCATGGCTTTGCTGGTTATTTCCGGCAATACCGTGCATATCATGAGTTCGATGATCCCTATTTTCATCATGCCTATTGCGGTGTTGGACTCGGTGCATATTCTGTCGGAATTCTTTGATCGTTATCCCCAAATTAAAGACCGTCGGCGCACCATAGAACAAGTGATGAGACACTTGTTTAAGCCGATGTTATTCACTACGCTGACAACCATTGCAGGGTTCGCTTCTCTGGCGCTGACACCAATTCCGCCGGTACAGGTATTTGGCATCTTCATTGCCATTGGTGTTTTCCTGGCCTGGTTATGGACTATTATTTTTATACCCGCTTTTATTATGTTGATTCCGGAACATAAACTGGCAGATTTCGGACATGCTTCCGGTGATGTGGAAGATTCTACGCCAATGAGCCGGATGCTTCATCAAGTTGGCGTGTGGACATATGACCATTCACGAAAAATTATCTCGGGTACATTTGCACTAGTGCTCATTGCAGCCTGGGGTATCAGCCTGATCCAGATTAACGATAATCCAATCAAGTGGTTTACTGCCTCACATCCCATACGTGTTGCCGACAAGGTGTTAAATGAACACTTTGGTGGCACTTATATGGCTTATCTCCAATTTGAACAAGCCCCCAATAGTGTGTCTGTCGAGACTTATGCGCAATTACTGAAGCTAAGGTTGAAAGTACGCAAAACACAGTCTGTAGACAATGGATTCTTATTTACTGATAAGGTATTCGATCAGATTACCGACAAAATTGATTCCGGATTACCCACTATTGAATCTAAAAAAAGGTTGTTGTTTGCATTGACCTCGATGGCACAAGTCGCGCTTGATAATGCGCCCGACGATGAATATGACGCGTGGGATGATCTGTTGTTATTTTTTGATGAAGAACGTCAGCGTGATGAGGTTTTCAAACAGCCGGAAGTTCTGAATTATCTGGATAAATTGCAACAACACCTGCTTGAGACTGGCATTGTCGGCAAGTCTAATTCCGTGGTGGATGTGGTCAAAACGGTGCATAGGGAGTTGTTGCTTGGGGAGGATGCGGCGTTCCGCATTCCGGATACGGCCAGTGCGGTGGCACAAACGCTGATTACTTATCAAAACAGCCATCGCCCGCAGGATCTCTGGCATTTTGTCACGCCAGACTACCGTAAAGCGGTACTTTGGTTGCAACTGACCAGTGGTGACAATCAGGATATGGAAACCGTTATCAAATCCGTTGAAACATTTGTTGCTGATAACCCGCCACCGTATGCGCTTGAGCCACATTGGTTTGGTTTAACCTATATTAATACCGTGTGGCAAGACAAAATGGTGTCGGGCATGCTGGAAGCATTTGCCGGTAGTTTCCTGATCGTTTTGTTAATGATGGTATTCCTGTTTCGTTCGCTGCTGTGGGGAATATTAGCCATGATCCCGTTAACAGTCACGGTTGGCCTAATTTACGGCATTATCGGACTCACCGGAAAAAACTATGATATGCCAGTGGCGGTGCTCAGTTCGCTGAGTTTGGGTCTGGCCGTGGATTATGCCATCCATTTTCTGGCCCGTGCCCGTGAAGCACGGAAAAATTATGCCTCATGGCGGGAAACAATCCCGGAAATGTTTGGCGAACCGGCGCGTGCGATTACCCGTAACGCAATTATTCTTGGCGCAGGTTTTCTGCCTTTACTGGCAGCACCACTCATTCCTTATAAAACAGTGGGTGTATTCATCGCTGCTATTATCGTCTGCGCTGGTATTGCTTCATTATTAATTTTGCCGGCAACGATTCGAATGCTGGAAACAAAGCTCTTTCGGTAGTGGGTTGGTTGTTGGAAAGAATAATTTTCAACAAGTAATAATTTCTGATCAATAATGTGGAGGTACAACATGAACAAACTCTTAAGCCTAATCGCCGCGTGCCTTGTGTTTGCAAGTGGCCAGGCTATTGCGCAATCACCATCCGTCGATGACATTGTTCACCGTGCCAACAAAGTTTCTTATTACGCGGGTCAAGACGGGCGCGCTCAAGTAGAAATGACCATAACGGACAATCAAGAGCGCGTGCGTAATCGACGCATGACAATCCTGCGTAAGGATGTACCTGAGACAGATATGCTGGAAGACGGCGCTTACCGGGGCGAACAAAAATTCTACGTCTATTTCACACGCCCTGCGGATGTCAACAAAATGGGTTTTCTGGTTTGGAAGAAACTCGATTCTGATGATGAACGCTGGCTCTATCTGCCAGCTTTGGATTTGGTTAAACGTATAGCTGCAAGTGATAAACGCACCAGTTTTGTTGGTTCAGATTTCTATTACGAAGATGTGTCAGGTCGGGATATTGATGAAGACAGCCATGAATTGATTGAGACGACGGACAATTATTATGTGCTCAAAAATACACCAAATGACCCGTCATCGGTAGAGTTTGATCACTACAAGATGTATATCCATAAGGACTCATTCATCCCGGTGCAAGTTGAATATTACGATGCACAAGGCAGCAAGTACCGCGTTGCCACAGCACTTAAGGTTGACACCATTCAAGGGTATGCAACGGTCACCAAAGCCAGTATGGAAAATCTAAAGACTGGTAGCAAAACGGTGATGGAATACAGTGATGTGGAATACGATATTGGTCTGCCTGATGATATCTTTAGCGAACGTTATTTGCGCAAGCCGCCAAGAAAATTTCTGCGTTAATGAAATCATCCGTCATTCTATTTTTTTTCTATTGGCTGATTATATTACCGGTCATGGCGCAAGAACCGGCTTTGCCGGCGGGACTCGGCAAAGATAATAGCAACGAGCCAGATCTGCCCGCTGGTCTCACCATCAAGAAACCGGTGTTGCCCAAAGATCAGGGTGACGAGCCTGCTTTACCCAGCGGATTGGAGAGTGTGCCAGCGCCAGCATTACCGGAAAAGCCAAGTGCGGAAAATGATACCGAATCTTTGTGGGATTCCTGGGCAGATGCGAAATTACCTTTTTCACTGACTGGTTTCTGGGAAGCACGAGGCGGTACGCGGGTGGTTAATGATGCGCATGAACGTGGCACATCTATTGCAGAAACCCGCCTGCAATTAGAGCTAGATAAAAGTTTTCAATCCGTAACATTCAATCTGACTACAGATCTAATTTATGATCAGATTGTCAAAAATCACAGAATAGACCTAAATACAGGCCGCGGTTGGATTGATTTGCGTAGTGCAAACCTAACTTTCTCGCCAACGAGTTTTATGGACATAAAGGCGGGTAGGCAGATACTCACTTGGGGTACGGGCGATCTGTTGTTTATTAATGATCTGTTTCCCAAGGATTGGAACGCATTCTTTATTGGTCGTGATGAAGAGTATTTGAAGGCGCCATCGGACACATTCAAGACTTCGTTATTTAGTGATTTGGCCAATCTTGATATCGCTTACACACCGGAATTTGATGCGGATCGATTTATCGATGGTCGCCGCATTTCTTTTTTTGCACCGCAATTGGGCGCAATTGCTGGCCGTAATGCTATCGCCCATAGTAATAGACCAAAAGATGGTGAACTGGCTTTACGCTTGTATCGCAACATCGGTGCCTATGAAGCGGCAGTGTATTTCTATGATGGGCATTGGAAAAGCCCGGGTGGTTTTGATCCAGGCAACAACCTTGCGTTATTTCCAAAGTTGCGTGTGACGGGTGGCAGCATTCGCGGCCCATTGGGAAAAGGTATCGGTAATATTGAAGTTGGCTACTATGACTCACGCGATGATAACAAAGGTAACAATCCATTTATCAACAATAGTGAGTTTCGAATACTGGCCGGTTACGAACAGGAAATCGTCAGGAATCTGACGCTGAGTACACAATATTATCTGGAGCACATGGTTGACCACAATAACTACCTGCGCACCCTTCCAGCCGGGATTCCTGCACGTGATGAGAATCGGCATTTGTTAACGACCAGACTGACACTGCTAACACATAGCCAGAATGTAACCTGGTCAGTATTTGGCTACTACTCACCCTCGGATGAGGATTTTTATTTACGGCCAAAGGTTAACTACCGGGTTGATGATCATTGGATAGCAGAACTGGGTGGCAATATATTCGGCGGTAAAAATGTTCATACTTTCTTCGGTCAGTTTCGGGACAACAGTAATATTTATCTGGCGCTTCGGTATGGGTTTTGACGCACTTCTGCCACATTAACTTTCACAACAAGGCCATCTGTTTTTGCATTATTTCTCTGCGCTTGATTCGCTCTCTTGATCCTGAATATGTTTCAGTAATTGCTGGTAATTTGCACGCACACCTGTGGTATTGGGGTGGTTTTCACCTAAAACTTTCTCAAAACCCGCCAGCGCCTGCGCCAAATAACTATTGGCTTTGTTATAGTCGCCCAGCGCATACCAGGCGCCAGCCAGGTTATTGCGGTAAGTCGCCACTTGGAGATCATCTTCTCCATAAGTCTTGAGGTCACTGGTCAGCGCCTGTTCCAAATAGCCAATGGCTTTTGCGTATTCGCCCAGTGCATGCCAGGCCATGCCCAGATTATTGTGATCAATCGCTACATCGGGATGGTCTTCCCCATAGGTTTTAAGGTCGCTGACCAGTGCTTGTTCATAATAGCCAATGGCCTTCTTATACTCCCCCAACGCATCCCAGGTTGCACCCAGATTATTACGATTAATCGCTACATCGGGATGATCTTCGCCATGGGTATTGAGGTCTATGGTCAGCGCCTGTTCATAGTACGCGATGGCTATTTTATATTCGCCCAGCGTATGCGCCAGATCCGCCACGTCTGACAGATAATCCGTTCGGTCCGGCACTAATTGCACGGCCCGCTGACATAGCGTGAATGCCTGACGATAACGTATTTCATCTGCGGCAATCTGACAGCGCTGATAATTGGCTTGTGCCATGACTGGGTAGGAATTCTGCGTTTGCGTTTCCATTTGCTGTAATAATCGATCAACCTGCTGGGTGTCGCCATTGGCCACTGCCTGCTGGGTTTTGCTCAGTAATTCATCAGATACCTCCCCGCGGATTGATTCCAACTGCGCAATGCGATCCGCTAAATCTTCGATATGGGCTTGATAGCTTTGCTCGATGTCCTGCAGGTGGCCTTGGGTTGCATGCAACTGAGCTTCCAAGTGTTGCCGATCATTGGGATGTGCTCTGACAAAGCGCGTTTCCAATTCTTTTTCCCGGCGTTTCAATTCTGCCTCGTATTGCTGCAGGGTCAGCCCGGTATGCACAACGCTGCCGCCATCGCTAACATCGCCGACAACCTGCCCAATGTCATCGCCCAACGCCACACTGTGATACAGCGGGCCGATAACACTGAATAGAATCAGCACGCTAAGGTACAGCAGCTTGCGAAATGGCGGCATTTTCTTTCCCCGTATGAATAACACCGGTATCTCCTTCGATGATTTGATTTGCTCCGTCATTGACAACAAAACTAAAATGGGTTTCGTTCCTGCGCTCCATGTTTTACATGAAGGATCTGAACAGTTCTATCCTGTATGCGGTATAACACGCGATAATTCCCAAATATCAGGTGCCTAATTTCGTACTCATAGTAACGATTTTCAAATGCTATAGGGCAACGTTCGGGGAAATCTTTTAATGTTTGTATTTTGTCATAGATAGCAAAATACCAACGCGCTGCATTGTTCGGGGAGTCTTGGGCAATATAGAGGTAAATATCCTCTATCTCCTTTGCCGCTTCGGGTGCAATGTCAATCTTGTACTGCCTCACGCTTCAAACCATATTTTTTCTCAAATTCACTGAAAAACTCATTAGCAGGAATACCTTTTCCCTCATCATGAGATTTTGCCGCTTGCGCTATTTTCTCCAGCGCGTCTAATAAATCAACCATCTCTTCATAGGCTTTTGCATCTTGAATGACTAATTCGGCTTTGCCGTTTACGGTTAATATTTCAGGTCGTCCAGTTTCTTTTAACCGTTTGATATGCTCCGCAGGTTTGCGGCTAAAATCTGAAACAGGGTGTATAGCGTCCATTCTAAACATGATAATACCTCAACAGAAAATTTACTGATCATTATCAGTCTACAGAATGCTTCGTGGCCTGACAAGTTTAAACAGGATATGGGTTAGGCAGAAAATACGGTGTAATTCCCCGAAGAAGAGGATGTAGTGTTTATTCAAAACTCAGCAAAGTAAACTGAAAGAGTACTAGCCTGAATATTGCACCAGTGCGTTATATTTTTGCCTGTAATCGTTGTGTCTATTGGTTCTTAGTAATTTTTGCGAAAATACAGTTTGCACTTAAGGCTCACTTGCTGGTTTTTAACTTGCCCTGTTTTGAATTGAACGTACATGCTCTCTACGCCGCAGAATAACTGCGTCTTCGGTCGCGAGCACGCTCAATTCAAAACAGCTCGGCGTTTAAATTCCACCAACTGGTGCAATATTCAGGCTAGCTCCTGTAATTAATAATCTGGACAATTATCATACTATTTTATAGTATGAATATGATTACTATATGGTGTGAGGAATATTATGACACATAGAACAACAATTACCCTTGATGATGATAGTTTCGCGTTTTTGAATAGTGTTGCTGGTGATAACCGTAGTGCATATATCAATAAGCTTTTGAAGCAGCAACGTAAGAATGCATTAAAGGAAGCGCTACTTAAAGCTAATCAGGAAGAGGCTGAAGACACGAGCTATCAGGAAGAATTGCAGGAATGGGACAAAACAATATCTGATGGTTTAACCAATGACTGATTTTAAGCAACTTGATATTTACTGGATTGATCTTGAACCGACCAAGGGTGCGGAAACAAAAAAACTCAGGCCATGCGTGATAATTCAAGGTGATTTTGTAAATATTAAATCAAAAACCTTAATTGTTGCGCCGTTGCTCCCAACCCATAAATCATGGCCTTTTGCGGTAAACCTCAAACCATCCAAGGCGAATGGTCTTGATAAAGATCGCCATATCAATTTGAAGAAATTACGGGCTATTGATGTCTCTCGTATCAGGAGAAAGCAAGGCAAACTTGAAAATCAATATGTTGATCTTATCAAGGATGCTTTGACCATTGTATTTGATCTGTAAACCCTGAATTAGGTAATTCTTAAACACTCGAAAAATTTGTAATCAACACAAAACAACATCTTGACGGCGATTACCTTGTTGGGCAATGTAATGTGGGTATCCAGGTAAAATGACTCTTGCTAGTTTTGCCATGGACTCATTTTTACAGAATTAAGTATTATGTCCTCAGAACCCATGATATTAAGAAAAAGGTTGATGCGATTTGGTCTGATCTGGGCTGTAATTAAGTTACGTGTCCCCAGAATTTAAACCCTATTCCTCTTGATGACTTGCGCTTGTTCCAGTGATATTTCTGTATGATCAATGAGAAAGGGCTTCGGCCTTTTTCCCCGCACCCGAAAATATCAAGTAGTCGGAGCACTAGATCACATCATACCCATGAAATCCTATTCTGAAGCCGCTGAACGCAATAAACAACCGATTCTGGAAGTATTGCAGCAAGTTTTCGTTGATCGCAGCACGGTGATGGAAATTGGCAGTGGCACCGGGCAACATGCCGTATATTTTGCTCTCGCTCTCAATCACCTTACCTGGCAACCAACAGAACGCCCCACTAACCTTGCTAGCCTACGTGAAAGATGCAATGAGCGTCTGGTGCCAAATTTAGCTGAACCCATACCGCTTGATGTGGACGATGAATCCTGGCCTGTTTTAACTGTGGATGCTGCTTTTACCGCCAACACCTTACACATCATCAGCTGGCCGCAAGTTTGTCGCCTATTTACCAAAGTGGGCAGTTTGTTACCTGACGGCAGCACATTTTGCACCTACGGCCCTTTCAATATCGATGGCGAATTTACCAGCGAAAGCAATGCCAATTTCGACGCCTACCTGCGCGCACGTGATGCGGACATTGGCATTCGTGATATTAGGGATTTAACCGTGCAAGCTAAAACACATAAACTTTTTCTGCAAGCGGATCACTCCTTACCTGCTAATAACCGCCTGCTGGTTTGGCGCAAGATTGTTGCATTATGACTTTGCGTTATGACGGATGGCGCTGCGCTTATCCATGCTACCTTGCTGTGAATGCAGCTTTTACCGCCAACACCTTACACATCATCAGCTGGCCGCAAGTTTGCCGCTTATTCACCAAAGTGGGCAGCTTGTTACCTGATGGCGGCGCATTTTGCACCTACGACCCCTTCAATATTGATGGCGAATTTACCAGCGAAAGCAATGCCAATTTCGATGCCTACCTACGCGCACGTGATGCGGACAGTGGCATTCGTGATATTAGGGATTTAACTGCACAAGCTAAAACACACAAGCTTTTTCTGCAAGCGAATCATCCCTTACCCGCTAATAACCGCTTGCTGGTTTGGCGCAAGATTGTTGCATTATGACGGATGGTGCTACGCTTATCCGTGCCACCTTGCTTGTTCACTTCAGAGAATTTCTGGGTTAGCCAACTATTTTTTCGGCTGAGGTGGAGGGGTAATAGGCGCCATTGGCCTAACGCCGCTAGGCGGAGGGTTTACGTTTGCTTGCTCTCTATTTCCTGGGGTGGGTGGGGTCTGTGTCGGCTGCGGTGGTTGAAACTTAGGGGGGTTAGCCATAGTTTTTACTCCTTCGGTTGGTTAATAAACTCTACCCATTTTACATCTTTGGTATTGATGAGCAATCCCTCAATTTCACTTAGGAGTTGATGCTCACCAGTTTCAGACAACCAGCCTGGTTCGACAATGAAAAAATGACCTTTATCTGGCTCCGATGACCAGACTTGAGGGTAACCAGAAAGGCGGCGTTCATCAGCAAGGTGAAGAACGACATGGCTTTGGCGTTCAGAAAGCACTCCGTGCCATTCGGACGGATGTGAAGCTCTAGCTGTAAAGCCTACCGCTCGCATCCACTTGTGGAATGAGTCCTTGTTTGTAAGATATGCCAAGGATGCACCCAGTAGCACGGCGACGAGGGCTAAGGCGAGAGTTTCCGATGCGTCGTCCCAAGAACGGACCGGAAACTTAGTTCCGATAAATTCTAGCGGCCAACGGACAACAGGAAGAACTGCATGTACTAAAAATGTGAAGATTAATGCCTGAATGACTCGCTCAAACTGGGATGGCTTTATGTGTGACGTAAGACCGTAATACACCCATGCCGCCAACAAGCCGGGCAGCAAGTATTGCAAGAGGGCTATAATCTCCTTAGATAGCTCAGGCATAGATATAGTTGATTAACGTAATATATACAACATTATTTTTCCAAGAGCTCCCAAGGAACATAGTATATTTCTTATCAACATAAATTATCTCATTCCTGAATTCGTATAAATAAAAGCGACATTACTACTATTACCGAGAAAATTGCTGGATCAAGCAAGGAAGGGTACCGAGTTGAGAATATTGATAATAGTCTGTTTTACCAAAGACCCTTGCTTTAACATGCATCAATTATCTTACCATTAATTTGATACAGAATTAATCGGCGGTTCATGAATTTCCAGCATACTTCATAGGTGAATCCAAAGTTTTGTATGACCCCAACGATAATCAGTCTGCGTCAGTTTACCTGTTGATGAGTCACAAGCATTGGTGATAACGTCTGGCAGGGTTACGCAGGCTTCTTGCAACGATGTTAAATCCAGCTTCATATCTTTTCTTCAATATTATTCGCCATATGAATTGGTTTACGTCTTTCCTGCCACTGAAGCACCACGCTGTAAATAACCGGAAATATCAACAGGCTGAGTATCAATACGGTTAGCATACCACCCAGTACTGGCGCGGCGATGCGGTGGGTTACATCAGCACCGCTACCGGTGGCTAACATGATGGGGATGAGCGCAATCATGGTGGTGAATGCGGTTATGGTGACCGGTCTTACCCGCATGGCAGTGGCGGTTTCGATGGCTGTGTTAATTTCTGTCGGTGTTAGCAGGGTTTGTTTTTTGCGGCGCAAACGGGCGATTTCCAGATTAATGAAACTAAGTACCATCACACCGGTTTCTGCGGCAGTGCCGGCCAGTGCGATGAAACCGACATATACGGCAATGGACAGATTATAACCCAGCAAATATACCAGCCAGATGCCGCCAATCAGACCAAAAGGTATTGTCAGCATGACGACAATAGGTTCAACCGCATTGCGAAAGATGACGTACAGCAGGAAAAAAATCAGCGTTAAGGTCATTGGCACGACAATGCGCATTTTTTCTGCGGCGCGTTCCATATATTCATATTGACCCGACCAACTGATGGTATAGCCGGTCGGGATGCTGACTTGGTCTGCCACCAGTTTTTGTGCTTCGGCCACAAAGCCACCGATATCTGATGTTTTTAGATCCACATAAACCCAGGCATTGGGTCGCGCATCCTCACTTTTTATGGACGGCGGGCCACGTCGCAGCGTTAAATCAGCAACCAGTGTCAGCGGAATCTGTGCGCCAGTCGGCGTAGGAATCAGCATACGCTTGAGGCTTTCCTGATTATCACGTAATTCACGCGGGTAACGCAGATTAACCGGATAGCGTTCCAAGCCTTCTACCGTCTCGGTAATATTGATGCCACCAATGGCGCTTTGGATGACATCTTGAATGTCTCCCACGGTTAAACCATAGCGCGCCGCTTCCTCACGTTTGATGTCAAAGTCCAGATAATATCCCCCCATTGCGCGATCACCGAAAGCAGACAGCGTTTCCGGCATGGTTTTCATGACTTGTTCAATTTGTTCAGACAAGCTTTGCAATACATTCAGATCAGGCCCGGAAACCTTGATACCAACGGGTGTTTTAATGCCGGTGGATAGCATGTCAGTACGTGTCTTGATGGGCATCGTCCATGCATTGGTTAGCCCTGGAAAGTTAATCGCCCGATCCATTTCAAGCATTAATTCCTGCGTGGTTTTACTGGGATCCGGCCATTCTGATTTGAGTTTCAGGCGTATGGTTGTTTCTATCATGGATAGTGGCGCGGGATCAGTCGCTGTCTCAGCGCGTCCGATTTTTCCAAACACATGATGGACTTCAGGAAAAGATTTTAAAATTTTATCGGTTTGTTGTAACAGTTCCTTGGCTTTAGTAATGGATATGCCGGGAAACGTGCTGGGCATGTAAAGAATGTCACCTTCATCCAGTGGTGGCATAAATTCACTGCCGATTTTGGATAAGGGGTAAATCGTCGAAGCCAGTAACGCAAGGGCCAGGATTAATGTGATTGAGCGCCAGCGCATGGCCAGTTTTAGCAATGGCGTATGCACCGAATGCAACACACGGTTTGCCGGATTCTTATGCTCTGGAATAATTCTGCCGCGTATAAAATAACCCATCAGCACCGGTACAACGGTGATGGTTAAAATGGCTGCTGCTGCCATGGCATAGGATTTGGTATAGGCCAAGGGGGTGAACAGACGGCCTTCCTGCGCTTCCATCACAAAAATCGGAATAAACGAGACGGTAATAATCAACAGTGAAAAAAACAGCGCGGGCGCAACTTCGCGTGAAGCTTCACCAATAACCTTCCAGCGTTCCTTATTGGTCAGTTCGGCTTTTTTCTTGGCAATGGCCTCGCTAATACGCTTGTGCGCGTTTTCGACCATCACAATAGCGCCATCAACCATGTCGCCAATCGCAATGGCGATACCGCCCAGTGACATGATGTTGGCATTAATGCCTTGCCATTTCATGACAATAAAGGCCATCAGAATACCTAATGGTAATGTAATAATAATCACCAGCGAGGAGCGCAGATGGAGTAAAAATAAGGAAACTAACAAACTGACAATAATCAGTTCCTGGATCAATGCGGTGTTGAGCGTATCCACGGCCTGCTGGATCAGATCACCGCGATCATAGACGGTGACAATCTCAACGCCTTCGGGCAGACCTTGTTTGAGCTCTTCCAGTTTCTCGCGGATACCGAATATGGTCTTTTGTGCATTCTCGCCAAAGCGCATAATTACCACACCACCAACGACTTCACCTTCACCGTTTAGCTCAACCACGCCACGACGCAGTTCCGGCCCTATCTGCACATGCGCGACATCCTGCAGACGCACGGGTGTGCCATTGCTGTCAAAACCGACTGGAATACTTTGAATATCTTTTAGTGATTGAATATACCCCAGGCCACGCACCATATATTCCGTTTCGGCCATCTCAAGCAGGCGCCCGCCCACATCATTATTGGAGCGCTTAATAGCGCGTTTTACTTTGGATAAAGGTATATCGTAGGCCAGCAAGGCATTCGGGTTGACTTCAATCTGGTATTGCTTGACATAACCGCCAACTGAGGCCACTTCTGATACACCCGGCACCGTTTGCAGTGGATAACGTAAATACCAGTCTTGTATTGAGCGCAGTTGTGCCAGGTCATGTTGGCCGGTTTTATCAATCAAGGCATATTCATAAATCCAGCCTACACCCGTTGCATCAGGTCCTAATGATGGGTTAACCCCTTGCGGTAAGCGCGTACTGGCATAATTGAGGTATTCCAAAACTCGAGATCTGGCCCAATACGTGTCGGTGCCTTCTTCAAAAATGACATACACAAATGACAAACCAAAGAATGAATAACCGCGTACCACTTTGGCATGGGGCACGGCTAGCATGGCGGTGGTCAGCGGATAAGTCACCTGATCTTCAACAACTTGCGGCGCTTGTCCAGGGTATTCGGTAAATACGATTACCTGCACATCGGACAAATCAGGAATCGCATCCAGCGGCATATTCTTGAACGACCAGATCCCCGCCGTGGCCAGCACAACAACAGCCAGCAGCACCATAAAACGGTTGTTGAGTGAGCCATTGATAATGGCATTAATCATGCTGATGATATCCTTGCTCAATCTGTAGTGGGCTGAGTGGTTCGGTTCTTGGGGTGGCTGGATCCATCATTTTGGCGGTGGCTTCACGTAATCTTGATTCAGAGTCGATCAGGAATTGGGATGAGGTGACAATTTCCTCACCTTCTTCCAGCCCTTCCAGAATTGTTATTTTGCCATCAGCGGCCAAGCCGGTTGTTATCGAGCGTGGTTCGAATTTGCCGGGACTGCGAACCACCAGCACTTTGTCGCGTACACCGGAGCGGATTATTGCTTCGGATGGGATAACCAGTGCGCTGAGTTGCTGGCTGGCATAGATGGTGATTTCTGCAAACATATCGGGTTTTAGCAACAGTTCCTTATTACCAAATTCAAGACGCACTTTAATGGTGCGGGTTTTGGCTTCTGCATAAGGATAAATAAATGCCAGATGTCCTCTGAAAATGCGCCCGGGTATGCCGGTTAGCTGCATTTCCACCAGATCGCCCGTTTTAACCCACGGTAATTCATTTTCATAGATGTCTGCGAAAACCCAGACCTCAGATAAATCAGCAATCATGTAGATTTCGGTGGCGGGTGTGACATACTGGCCTTCACGAGCACCTATATTGACCACGATGCCAGATGCAGGGCTGTGAATATGCAGACTTTTGTGGATGTTGTGGTCAGCAGTTAAATCATGTATTTGATGCTTGGGCACATCCAGCAGTTTCAAGCGTTCTAATGAGCTGCTGACGAGTTCTTCTGCGCCACGGCGGATGTCTTCAACTGGGCTTTGTTCCAGTCCTTTAAGATTATTTAGGGCCAGAATATATTCCTGTTGACTGACTACTAATTGCGGCGAATAAATACTGAGCAAGTCCTGATCTTTCTTAACTTTTTCGCCTGTTTTGTCCACGCGCAAGGTTTCTATCCAGCCTTCCACTTTGGGGTGCAGGCGCACAATGCGTTCTTCATCATACGCCACGCGGCCGACTGTGCGCACCACATGTGACAGGATATCTTTTTTGACAACCGCAATCCGCACACCCATGTTTTGAACAGTATTCGGGTCAATGGTAACTGTGCCGATTGGTTCGTCAGTCCGAGAACTATCATCTGCATAAACCGGTATGTAGTCCATACCCATTGAGTCTTTTGTGGGAACAGGAGAGGTAATCGTTGGGTTCATCGGATTACGGTAAAACAGTGGCTCATTGCTATCAGAAGCGCGAGTATTTTCTTCATGTAATTGGATATCCGCTTGCCAGTAAGAACCAGCCAGCCAATAGCCACCACCGATGCCCACCATTAGCGTAAAAATAACTATGAACAACATCGACTTATTCATAAATATCTTCCTTGCCAACAGCCGCCGCTAATTGAGCCAAGGCCTGATTGGCTTCTGTGAATGCATTCCAGTATTTTAGCTCGTGATTTAATAAAGCAATCTGACTGCGGATCAGATTCAGAAAATCAACCTGGCTTACTTGGTAGCCAGCCAGCATTGATGCCACGGTTTGTCTTGCCTGAGGAATAATGCCGGATTTAAACAATACCATTTGTTCCTTGGCGCGCTGGAAATCATTATAGCTTTGCGAAATCTGTGTGCGTACTTTGTTCCATTCGTCATCTAACGCATACTTTTGTTGTAGCAGTTCACTGCTGCGTTGATCAACGGCTTTAGCTTGTTTGCGATCTAAGAAAACAGGAATGCGCATGCTGAGATTCAGCGTTAAAAAATCATCGCGATCAATGCCCGTTGGTTGATCACGACGGAACCCATAATAAGCCCCGAGGTTGAAATCAGGATAATAATCTTTTTTTGCTAAATCCAACCGAACTTGTGCTGCATCAATTGATTTGCGTTTGGAAGCCAGTAATGCCCGATAGCTTTCAGCTTGCTGATAAAGCGCAACTTCTGAGATCACTGTAGGTAATATTTCAGCTACTTCATGCGGGAGTTCTATCACTTGATTGGCTGCTTGTCCCAGTAAAGTATTTAATTGTGCAATAGTATTTTGTCGGGTATTTCTGAGTATCAGTTGTTGGTCCAGCAGATTGGATAATTCCAGTTGTGCAAGCAAGATATCTTGCTGCAATCCTTTTCCTACCTCATATTTTGTGCGTGCAATCTGAATAAATTGCCGTAATAGGTTCTGGTTGTCTTCAACAATTTGCAAAGCATGATCCAGATAAAATATTTGCCACCAAACATGTTTGACATGGCGCAGTAGCCACCATCTGGCTTCAATAACATTATCGAGTGCTGCTTCCGCTTCGAATGTCGCTGCTTCTTCACGTAAGGCAAGTTTTCCCGGAAAAGGAAACTGTTGAGAAATACCCGGCCCGATTTGTGTCATGTTCTCTTGCGCGGTATTAAAAGTATCGACTGGTAGGTTTCTGGCGCTGAAACTGATTTCCGGATCAGGCAGCGTGCCCACTTGTGATGGAATAGCCGCCAATGCTTGAGCGCGGGCACGCATTTGTGCTAAATCAGGGTTGTTTTGCAGAGCCAGTTCAGTGGCTTGTTGGAGGTCAAGAATGCTTCGGTTTTCACCAAAAACAAAACTGCAAGCGAATAATAAGGTCGCTATGGCAATACTTTTTAGCGTGATTCGTCGTGACATATATTGCCTCAGATATACGTAGTGATAACAGCGCAGGTTAAGCTAAAAATTCAATCCTTCTAGAATGTATGCCGGATACTGCAGTTTATTCCAAATAAACTCCTGTGTGCATTATCTTGTTTTAGGGCACCTCTAAAAACCCAGATTTCATCCCAACTGCTGTGTTGCGGAAAAAATTTATTGCTGTCATATCAACCATATGCCGCACTGCAAAATTTTTCCCACGCCTTGCATTTGGGTGAACTCTGAATTTTTAGAAGAGGTACCCTTTAGTAGTACGCAATTCGCTGCGCTTCTTGTTTGGCGCCTAACAAGCTGATTTGGGGATTCGTGATCACATGTACCGGAATGTCATGCATCATTGCAGAAAATCGCCCCTTATCTCTGAATGCCTGCATAAATCCACCCGCGCTGAGTATATTCATAATTTTGGGTGCAATGCCGCCTGCAATGTAGACGCCATTACGGCATAAGCCAGCAAGTGCCAGATTGCCGGCGTAAGCACCGTAAATTTCAGCAAATAATTGCAGTGACTTTAATGCAATCGGGTGATTCTGTGTGAGTGCAAGCGTAGTTATGGTTGCACCACTATCTTCATCAAGGTTTTTCTGCGCCAAGCCTGAAATTGCTGCTAAGTCTGTCTGCAAGAAATTAAATATATTGGTTAGACCAGATCCGGATAGCAGGCGTTCTACCGACACATGCCCAAATTTATTTTGTAGCGCTTCAAACAATTTAATCTGCAATGTGTTGGTGGGTGCAAAATCAATATGTCCGGCCTCAGTTGACAGTGCAACATAATGATCCTCCTGCCAAGTGAGCCACGCCACACCCATACCCGTGCCTGCGCCCAACACAACACGCATTTCTTCTTCATGCACCTTGCCCGTTTGGAATGTTACCAGATCATCGGATGGCAATATTTCAATTGCCAGCGCGGCTGCTTCAAAATCATTTATGAGCTTAACGTAGGGAATAGAAAATTCAGACGTAATATCTGCGCTGTCAATTAGCCAGGGTAAGTTGGTCAATTTTGCTTTCTGTGCAATGACTGGCCCCGCTACTGCAAAACATGCTGCAATTGGTGAACTGGTTGTCCTGGTAGTTCTGGCTGTTCCGAATTCATATAGGAAATCTTTAAGCATGTCGGAGAAAGTATTGTAAGTACGGCTGTCATAGCAATGTGTGAATTGCTCGCATACTTTCCCGCCGCCTAACCCATCGCTTAGTTCTGCTATTTGTAAAATAGTTTTGGTGCCACCAAGATCACCATAAATTAAGTGTTTACTCAATTGTTTTTCAATCCAAATAGCATTTAAAGGGCACTTCTAAAGAAGGTCAACGAGTTTCGGAATACAGGTTTTGTCTGATGCAATTTTCAGGCAAATTCCCCTTTCTCATTTCTGAAAGAATACACCGCTATAGTCATTCGGTGCATTACAATGAACAGTGGTACTTGCTATAGAATTATTTCTGGCTACAATGAAGCTTGCCACTGTATTGGTCAATAAATATTTATAATCCGGATTCATTATATATTACGTTTGTGCGTAGGTATCCTAATCCTCATCAAGGAGAGTGATGATGTTTTCTAGAACCAGTTTCACAATCACGGTCAATCCAAAGATACCGCCTCGTCTTGAACGCTTGGAGGAGCTTGCTAATAATCTTTGGTATAGCTGGGATCGTGCGACGCGTACGCTTTTTTCCCGGCTGGATCCCGGGCTATGGGAAGCGGTGGGACATAACCCCAAAGCATTTCTCAAACGCGTGGATGAATCTATTTTATTGAAAGCGGCGGAAGACCGGGTATTCCTCGGCACCTACAATAGCATTCTGTCCACTTATGATTCATATCATTACGAGCCGTCACGACAAGATAATATTGATGGCTTAAGTCCGCAAGATCAGGTTGCCTATTTCTGTTTTGAATTTGGTTTTCATGAGAGTTTGCCTATTTATTCCGGTGGCCTGGGTATCCTGGCTGGCGACCACTGTAAGGCGGCGAGTGATTTACATTTACCGTTCGTGGGTGTTGGCTTGCTGTATCGTCAGGGTTATTTTTCCCAGACCATAGATAACAAAGGGAATCAACAGGTTGCCTACAATGATACCGATTTTGAAAGCCTCCCCGTGACACCGGTGTTGCATGAGGATGGCTCTGATGTATTGTTTGAATTGGCAATGCGGGATCGTAATATTGTGGTGAAAGTATGGCAGGCAATAATAGGTCATGTGACACTTTATCTGCTGGATACTGATTTGCCTGAAAATTCGTCGCATGATCGCTATATCACCCATCAGCTTTATGGTGGCGACAAAACCATGCGTATTGAACAGGAAATTTTATTAGGTGTCGGTGGTGTACGCGCTTTGCAGGAAATGGGTATCAAACCGACTGTGTGGCATATCAACGAAGGCCATGCCGCGTTTATGATACTTGAGCGTGTACGTGCTCTGGTGCAACAAGGCTTGGATTTTGCCAGTGCGTTGGAAGCCGTGGCAGTCAATACAGTATTTACGACACATACTGCAGTACCAGCTGGGCACGATCATTTCAGTCCGGATACGATGAGAGTGTATTTTGACTTGTTCTATCAAGATCTTAATATTACTTACGAAGAATTTATGGCGCTTGGTCATGCATCCGATAGTGCGGATTTTAATATGACGGCATTGGCTATTCATGGTTCACGCACACACAATGGTGTGAGCAAAATACATGGCAGCGTATCGTCGAATATTTGTAGAGACTTATGGCCACAGATCGAGCCAGAGGAAAACCCAATTTCATATGTCACTAACGGTGTGCATGTGCCAACTTTTCTGGCGCAGGAATGGTCCGACTTGTTTGATCGTTTTTTGGGCCATGAGTGGCGTAACAAAATGTGCGATGATGAATACTGGTCACGTATTCATGATATACCTGATCACTTATTCTGGAGCGTACGCCAATCCCTAAAATCACAAATGTTTTATGGTATTCGTGACCGGCTGACAGAACAAAATGACCGCAATCATGGCTCTGGCGCGCATCTTGACCGGTTATTCAAGTTTGCCGACCCAATCAATCCAAATATTTTGACACTGGGTTTCGCACGCCGCTTCGCGACTTATAAACGCGCAACGTTGTTATTCGAGAATCTTGATTGGTTGCGGGAAATAATCCTTAATCAAAAGCGCCCTGTGCTGTTGATATTTGCCGGCAAAGCGCATCCGGCGGATATTCCAGGGCAGGACCTAATTCGACGTGTCAGCCAGATTGCACGTTTGCCGGAATTCCTGGGGCGAATTTTATTGGTTGAAGGTTATGATTTGCGTCTCGCTCGAAGATTAGTTGGCGGGGTGGATGTCTGGCTTAACAACCCGGTATTCCCATTGGAAGCAAGTGGCACATCCGGTATGAAAGCCGGTATGAACGGCGCGATAAATCTGAGCGTGTTGGATGGCTGGTGGGGAGAAGCTTACGATGGCGACAATGGTTGGGCAATTAAACCCGGCCCGGAAAATATGGAAGCGGTGCTACGTGACAACGAAGAGAGTCAGGCATTTTATGAAATTTTGCAGGATCAGGTCGTGCCACTGTATTACAGCCAGGACAAACGTGGTTATTCACCTGAATGGGTAAGAATAGCCAAACATTCAATGGCGACATTGCTACCACGCTATAACTCCACCCGTATGGTGAGTGAGTACGTGAAAAAATTCTATCTGCCGGCCAGTAAGCAAAATTTACGCTATGCAGAAAATAATTTTTCAGGCGCAAAAAAAATTGCTATTTGGAAAAATGAAATAAAAAAACTATGGGGCGGTGTTGCACTACGCCGGTTGGATGAACCGTGCATGTGTACAAATTTTGGTGACACGTTGAGTTTTAAAGTCGCCGCCAACCTGAACGGCCTAAAGCCTGAGGATGTCGTGGTAGAACTGCTACTATGCCGCCAGTACAAGAAAACAAGATTCAATAACTTTAAGTGTTTCAAATTTGAATTAACGGGTACTGAAAAAGCAGGTGAGCACCTGTTTGAACTAAATCTTACGCCAGAATTATGTGGCAAGCAGGAATATTATATCCGAATCTATCCACATCATCAGCTACTGACTCACCCTATGGAAATGGGTATGATGGTTTGGGTGTAAGATGAGATATAGTGCGTGAATAAAAAAGGTTGAGTTGTATTCAATTGAATCAGCTCTCCCCCTACACCCCAAAACCAACTAAAAAGGATTGCAAGTGGCCAAACCCAACTATGAGTACGCTAAACGCCAGAGAGATCTCGCCAAGAAACAAAAGAAGGAAGCAAAACGAAAGCTGAAAGCTGAAGCAAAGCAACCGCCAGCCCAAGAGGAGGATTTGTCCCAGCCGCCTGTGGATGAGAAAACCGAAACTTGATTCTCCATGGTTTAATTCGTTGATTCACCCAGAATGTGAGTTTTATAACTGCATACAAATTACAATAATTTAAACTATTACCTGTAATTTAGAGCGATCAACTGCGGTTTTTAGGTTCAAGCGAACAGGAGAAACAATATGGCGGCAAGAACAGCAATGGGGAAAGTTGGAAAGATTGATTTTTTTGCTTGTCTGCCGTCGGGGGCATATGCTTTTCTATGTTTGTATCTGGTTTGGAAGAGGGTTCAGAGCGGGTAATCGACGACGGAAAAGTGACTGTCTCGCTAAAGGCAACTGACTCTGAGAAGACGATTGACCTAAATTATGATAGTTGATTCTGGGAAGGCAAATAATTTAAAGAAGGAGGCTATCGATTCTGCAAAGAAGAACCACGACCTATGGAATGCGATCAATCGGCTAAGTAGAGTCCACTCAGAAACTATAACCATATGATTGCATGGTATATTTGTCTATTTTTTGATATAATAATGCAAGTAAAACAACGAGATACCACCAAAAAGCTTGCACATGATCACTTACAAAAGCCAAAAGCAACTC
>JAJFJK010000058.1 GCA_021774075.1 Nitrosomonas sp.
AAAAAATAGACAAATATACCATGCAATCATATGGTTATAGTTTCTGAGTGGACTCTAATTACCTAACGTAAAATCTAAGCGGATGAATTCAAGAAACCCACGCTACTGCTCAACCGCTCGTCAAAGTAAAGTTATAAACAAAGAAAAATCCGTTGCGTTCAATCAAGGTGATATTCACATTAACTGGCCCACCATCAAAATTCGCGACGCCTGAATAATTGATGCGTTTTTCACCGAATAGTGAGAATGCGCTCACGGTGCGGGAAAACTCCAGCTCCTCAACGGAACGAAATCTGCCAAAATTGCGGTAAAGATTTAGCAATCCTTCCACTTGTTCATCCGTGACAGTTTTCTTGGCCTCAGGTGCCAAGTGTCTTAACAGGGGCTCTCTTTGCCAATCAGAGATTTCTGCCAGGATTTGTGCAACGGCTGGTTCCGCAGTATTTTTATAATGATCTCTCTCACGGTTGGTATGAAAATAAAGCATGATTACCACAGTGAGCAGTATCGCGATAATGAATCGTAATGTATGAACTTGCATAATTTGAGTTAACTATCTGGTTATTGAACTATTATCTTCCCACAGCTCACCACTTAATCCATTCTTTGGCAAGGCAATGTCGAAATGCTGGTAAGTGATGGCGGTCGCCATGCGTCCGCGTGGGGTGCGTTTAAGGAATCCCTGTTGAATTAAATAGGGCTCCAGTACATCTTCTATGGTGTCGCGTTCTTCGCTAATGGCAGCGGCAAGATTATCGACACCAACGGGGCCACCGCTGAATTTCTCCAATATCACCAGCAGTAGTTTTCTATCCATTACATCCAGGCCTATCGCATCGACATCCAGCATGCTCAATGCGGCATCGGCTACCGGATGGGTAACATGTCCATCCGCTTTGACCTCGGCATAATCACGCACACGGCGTAACAGGCGATTGACTATTCGTGGTGTACCCCGTGAACGGCGGGCAATTTCCAGCGCACCGTCCGGTGATATTTTTACGTTTAACAGACCGGCTGAGCGGGTAACAATTTTACTAAGTTCTTCCGGCGTATAAAACTCCAAGCGTGAAACAATACCAAAACGGTCACGTAGCGGGTTGGTCAGCATACCGGCGCGTGTGGTGGCGCCAACCAAGGTAAATGGCGGCAAATCCAGCTTAACGGAACGCGCTGCCGGGCCTTCGCCAATCATGATGTCGAGCTGATAATCTTCCAGCGCGGGGTAAAGGATTTCTTCCACTACCGGGGACAGTCGATGAATTTCATCGATAAACAAAACATCGTTGGGTTCAAGGTTTGTCAACAAGGCCGCCAAATCACCGGGGCGCTCCAAAACCGGACCGGAAGTTTGGCGCAGACTGACACCCATTTCGCGTGCGATGATATGTGCCAACGTGGTCTTGCCCAAACCCGGCGGGCCAAATAACAACACATGATCAAGCGCTTCGTTACGACGTCTGGCTGCTTCGATGAAGATCTGCAATTGCCCGCGAATTTTTTCCTGACCGACATATTCCTCTAACTGCTTGGGGCGTAATGCACGCTCAAGCGCTTCTTCTTGAGAGGATGACGCTGCGGCGGTAATGAGTCGATCCGTTTCAATCATGATGATAGGGTGCTACTTTTCCTTTGACAGAAATTGCAATGCCTGGCGTATGCCATCTGACACAGTCGCTTGTGCAGCTACTTTCTTTATCGCCCAGCTGGCTTCCCGATCATTATAGCCCAATGATAACAATGCATTGAGTATGTCATTTTCATTATTGGGTGAAGCTACCGCTTGATCCAGGTTGATAACATCCGATTTTAGTTTGTCGCGCAATTCCAATAATAAACGCTCAGCTGTTTTCTTGCCAATCCCAGGAACCTTAACCAAACGTGCGCTATCCTGTGTGACCACGGCATGGTGCAAATCAGACACACTCAAGCCGGATAATAGTGCCAAAGCGGTTCTTGCGCCCACGCCGGAAATTTTGACCAATTGACGAAATGCCTGACGCTCCGGCTCGGTAGCGAAACCAAACAGCAGATGCACGTCTTCACGTATAACAAGATGCGTGTATAGCGTTGTTTGTGAACCAATAGCCGGCAGGTCATAGAACGTACTCATCGGCACGTCAATTTCGTAGCCTATACCTTGCACATCCAGCAACAACTGCGGCGGCTGTTTTTCCAGTAACACACCGGTTATGCGGCCGATCATACGAGTCGTCCCCGTTTCATGCGGTATCCAGCAGTTGAGATTTTGCCCAAACCTAACCCGCCATGCGCATGACAGATTGCGCAAGCTAACGCATCTGCAGCATCCGAGCTGGGACTGCTGGTGAGATTTAAAATGCGCATTACCATTTCCTGCACTTGCTCTTTTTTGGCATGGCCATTGCCCACCACGGCTTGTTTGATTTGCAATGCGGTATATTCGGAGACTTGCAGGTTATTCAGCACCGCCGCGCAAATAGCTGCGCCACGTGCCTGGCCTAACAATAGTGTGGATTTTGGATTAATATTGACAAACACCTGTTCAATGGCAACCAGATCGGGATGATATTGTTTGATGACTTCATGTAGATTGTCCAGAATCAATTTGAGACGGGATGGCAATTCTCCTTCAGCTGTCTTGACGCAACCACTACTGACATAAACCAACTTGCCACCATCTTTCTCAATCACCCCAAAACCAGTGATTCGCAGGCCAGGATCTATGCCAAGAATTCGGATTTTATCACCTGTCTGTAAAATTACGCTTCGTCCATCACTGCCGTGGTATATACATCTTGCACGTCATCCAAGTTTTCCAGTGCATCCAGCAATTTTTGCATTTTAACGGTTTCATCAGCGGTTAATACCGTTTCATTGGTCGGCTTCATGGTAACTTCTGCAAGCTCAGACGTAAAACCGGTCTTCTCCAAGGCTTCTTTAACCGTGATGAATTCATACGGTGCAGTAATAACTTCGATACTTCCGTCGTCATTACTGACCACATCTTCAGCGCCACCTTCCAATGCCGCTTCCATAAGCTCATCTTCATTGGTGCCCGGCGCAAAGAGTATCTGCCCACAATGCTGAAAAAGAAAATCAACCGATCCATCCGTGCCCAAATTCCCGCCATACTTGGTAAAAGCATGGCGTACATCTGCCACGGTGCGCATGCGGTTATCTGTCATGCAATCAACCATGACGGCAGCGCCCGATACGCCATAGCCTTCATAACGGATCTCTTCGTAGTTGACACCTTCCAAATCGCCACTACCGCGCTTGACGGCACGCTCAATATTGTCCTTCGGCATGTTCTGGCTAAACGCTTTATCCATCGCCAAACGTAAACGCGGATTGCTATCCGGGTCTCCACCACCCATACGGGCTGCAACTGTTATTTCCTTGATAAGACGTGTGAAAATTTTACCGCGCTTGGCATCCTGCGCGGCTTTTTTGTGCTTGATATTTGCCCATTTACTATGACCTGCCATTGATCTGTATCCTGTATAAAGTGGCTTTATATTACCACCCCACAACCTATGGATAAAGCACCATACCCAAGTAAGTTTAAGGACTGATTAACTTAGGGAATCGCGGATCAACTCGTGAACCAATATTTGATGGATAAAATCTGTCAAATTATTGTTACAAGTCTTGGCAATAGCTAGCTCATTCAACCGTCACAGCTTTCGCCAGATTACGTGGTTTATCAACATCCGTGCCTTTATTCAAAGCAACATGATAAGCCAATAATTGCAGCGGGATGGTATGTAATATTGGGCTCAACAATCCAGCGTGTTCCGCCAACCGAATGACATGTAGATTTTCACTTTCTTGTATTTGTGAATCAGCATCCGCAAAAACATACAGCTCGCCACCACGCGCATGCACTTCCTGCAGGTTTGATTTAAGTTTGCCTAATAACTGATCATTGGGAGCAATAGCAACCACGGGCATTTCACTATCCACTAAAGCAAGCGGACCATGCTTTAATTCACCGGCAGCATAAGCTTCTGCATGAATATATGAAATTTCTTTGAGTTTAAGCGCACCTTCCATGGCAATTGGATAATGTACCCCACGCCCAAGAAATAAGGCGTGATGCTTTTCTGAGAAACGCTCTGCCCAAACGGCAACTTCCGGTTCAACTTGCAAGGACGATTGCACTGCCGCTGGTAAATGTCGTAAAGCTTTAATCATTTGCTGTTCATGTTCAACAGACAGTTTATTGCGCATTTTTGCCAATGTTACGGTTAGCAACAATAATGAGGCCAACTGCGTAGTAAACGCTTTTGTTGAAGCGACACCTATTTCCGGCCCGGCACGAGTAAGGAAACGTAAATCTGTTTGCCTGATCAAAGCGCTTTCAGCCACATTACAAATAGCCAGACTGTGTTGATGTCCCAGTTTCTTTGCATAACTCAGTGCAGCTAATGTGTCAGCCGTTTCACCTGATTGTGATATGCCAACCACCAGAGTTCTTGGATTTGCGACGGGATCACGATAACGATATTCACTCGCTATTTCCACGTTACAAGGCATACCAGCAACGGTTTCCAACCAATATTGCGCAACCAGACCGGCATGGTAACTGGTGCCGCAAGCAAGAATCAGCAGGCTATCTGTGTCAGAAAATATTTTTTCAGCGGTACTGCCAAATAAGTTAGGTGAAATCGATTGCGCGTTAAATACCATTTCCAGCGTGTTGGCAACTGCACCCGGCTGCTCAAAGATTTCTTTTTGCATAAAGTGATCATAAGGGCCCATTTCTATCGCTTCATTCGACAGGTCGCTCTCATGTACGGCGCGCTCGACAGGCTCCCCCAAAGGATCATTCAGACAATTAACAATTCTATAATTGTCACGATCCAGTTCAGCAACATCACCTTCTTCCAGATAAATCATATTGCGCGTCACTTTCAGTAGCGCAGATGCATCTGAAGCGGCATAGTTACCTTCTTCACCAAGACCCAATAACAACGGCGCACCATTACGTGCAACGATAATTCGGTCAGGCCGAACTTCTTCCATCACGACGATGGCATAAGCCCCCTGCAATTCGGCTATTGATAAACAAACGGCCTTTAAAAGATCCGCTGTCTGCTTAAGATGATGAGCAACCAGGTGTGCAATGACTTCAGTATCGGTATCAGATACGAATTCATAACCATCCGCCTGTAATCGTTTACGCATTGCTTCATGGTTCTCTATAATGCCATTGTGAACCACCGCAATTTTTGTTTCTTCCCCCGAAACATGCGGGTGTGCATTACGCTCAGACGGCGCACCATGTGTTGCCCAACGGGTATGTGCAATACCTGCCGAGCCTTCTGCCTGCTGTTCATCCACAAGTTTGACGAGTTCAGCAACCCGGCCGGTGGTGCGTACTCGATGTAAACTATTATTGCTGACGACTAACCCGGCAGAATCATATCCTCTGTATTCCAAACGCAACAATCCCTCCAATAACACTGGAACCACATTATCTTTTGCTACTGCACCGACTATTCCGCACATATCGAATCATCCTTGTTATCATACTGATCTATAATGAAAAAACAGGGGAAACCACAAAATTACTAAAGAATTTGTTCCGATTGGTTTTATTGTTTTATAGGACGTTTCCAACCTGGGATGCTTAATTGTTTGGCTCTGGATAGGGTAAGCTCATTCTCCGGTGTATCCTTGGTAATTGTCGAGCCGGCACCAATCGTTGAACCTTTTGCAACCCTAACGGGTGCAACCAGTTGCGTATCAGACCCGACAAACACGTCATCTTCTATGATTGTCTGATATTTATTCGCACCATCATAATTGCAAGTAATCGTCCCCGCACCAATGTTTACATGCTCACCTATTATGGTGTCACCAATATAACTTAAATGATTTGCTTTACTCCCGGTAGCAACTTGGCTGTTTTTGACCTCAACAAAGTTGCCAATATGCACCTTGGCGGAAAGTTTTGTTCCAGGGCGAATTCTCGCATAAGGACCAATTTTACAGCTTTCGCCAATTTCGGCATCTTCAATCAGGCTATATGGCGCAATGACCGTTCCGGCTGAAACAATGACATTTCTTAACGTACAATGGCCTTGGATTTTGACATTGTCAGCTAACCTCACCACGCCCTCAAAAATACAGTTAACATCAATATCAACATCCGTGCCACAAATCAGTTCACCGCGAATATCTATTCGTGATGGATCAGTCAGACCGACACCTTGGTCGAGCAGTTTATTAGCGTATTCAGTTTGATAAATACGCTCAAGTTCGGCCAGTTGACGTTTGCTGTTAACACCCATTGTTTCCCACAAATTTTGCGGCTGTGTGGAAGCGACATTGACGCCTTGCTCGACAGCCATCGCAATAATGTCGGTTAGATAATACTCCTGTTGCGCGTTATTATTCTCCAGTTTTGGCAGCCAAGCATGTAGATAACGATTGGGAATAATCATAACCCCAGTGTTTATCTCATGAATCTTTAGCTGCTCTGCACTGGCATCTTTTTGTTCAACGATAGCACTAATTGATTTTGAATTTCTGACAATTCTGCCGTAACCCAATGGATTCTCTAACTGCGCAGTTAATAATGCGCAGTATTCTTGCTCAGCGGCTAACAGTAATTTGTTTAGGGTTTTGAGACTGACTAACGGTACGTCACCGTACAGCACCAAAGTTAAACCGTCTTGATCTAAATGTGGCTTAGCTTGCAGCAGCGCATGGCCGGTGCCTAACTGTGGTTCCTGTTTAACCCAGATTAAATCGTCACCGATTATGGTTTGCTGTACAGCATCACCACCATGCCCATAGACAATACAAATACGATCTGCGGATAATAGACGTGCTGTGTTTATGACGTGCATTAACAGCGGTTTGCCGGCCAACAAATGCAACACCTTGGGTAACGATGAACGCATACGTGTACCAGCACCAGCAGCGAGAATTACAACATTTAGTTTTGACACGGTAACAACCTTCCCTAATTGTAAATGCCAGAAAGTTGATAGATTTGGCAAGTTTGATTGTTAATTCCACAAAACAATACGCAGTATGAACGCGTCAGTTTTTTCAGATAAAGATATTATCACTCAGGCATAAAAAAGGCGACAAATGTCGCCTTTTAAGGATTGCAATTAAATTATTGTTATTAATGGCCGCGTTTCCTTAGCTTTTCAATTGCTGCCAGCTGCGCCGTTGCTTCAATTAATTCGGCTTGAGCTCGTGCATAATCCAAATCTGATTCACGATTCTTTAATGCCTCTTCAGCAGCTTGTTTGGCCTCGATCGCTTTTGCTTCATCAAGATCGTGACTACGTACTGCCGTATCCGCTAAAATCGTAACAATGTCAGGTTGAACTTCTAACATACCACCTGAGACATATATCAGTTCTTCTTCTTTTAGTTGTGCCTTAATACGCACCATGCCTGATTTTATTTTGGTCAACATCGGCGTATGACGTGGATAAATACCCACTTCACCCATTAGTGCCGGAGCCACCATAAATTCGACTGGTCCAGAATAAATAGACTCTTCAGGACTAACGATATCAAGATGAAAAATAGTACCCATTGTATTTTTCTCTAATTCTTATTGGAGTGTTTTGGCTTTTTCAACAGATTCTTCGATGCCACCAACCATATAAAACGCTTGTTCAGGCAGTTCATCATATTCACCACTAACAATGCCTTTAAATCCCTTAATGGTATCTTTTAAGGAAACATATTTGCCCGGAGCCCCTGTAAATACTTCCGCTACATTAAACGGTTGAGACAAGAATCTTTGAATTTTTCGTGCGCGGCTCACTGCCAACTTATCTTCAGGTGATAATTCATCCATACCCAAAATAGCAATAATATCCCGCAATTCTTTATAGCGTTGCAATGTTTGCTGAACGTCACGCGCAGTATTGTAGTGGTCTTCACCAACAACTTGTGGATCAAGCTGACGTGAGGTTGAATCGAGCGGATCAACCGCAGGGTAAATACCCAGTGAAGCGATATCTCGAGACAGCACGACGGTTGCATCCAAGTGGCCAAATGTTGTCGCTGGCGATGGATCAGTCAAATCATCAGCAGGAACATAAACTGCCTGAATGGAAGTAATTGACCCTGTTTTGGTTGACGTAATACGTTCTTGCAGGCGACCCATTTCTTCCGCCAGTGTCGGTTGGTAGCCCACAGCTGAAGGCATACGGCCTAACAGCGCAGAAACCTCAGTCCCCGCCAATGTATAGCGATAAATGTTATCTACAAAAAACAGAACATCACGACCTTCATCACGGAAAGATTCAGCCATGGTTAAACCTGTTAACGCAACACGCAAGCGGTTTCCAGGTGGCTCGTTCATCTGTCCGTAAACTAATGCAACTTTGTCCAGTACATTAGAGTCTTTCATTTCGTGATAGAAATCATTACCTTCACGAGTACGTTCACCAACACCTGCGAAAACTGAGTAACCACTGTGTTCAATCGCAATATTACGGATTAATTCCATCATATTGACAGTTTTACCAACACCTGCACCGCCAAACAATCCAACCTTACCACCCTTGGCAAACGGACATATCAGATCAATCACTTTAATGCCTGTTTCCAGCAATTCGGTAGAAGCTGAAAGTTCGTCAAACGCAGGGGCTTCCCGGTGAATTGACATTGTTTTTTCAGCACCAATATCACCCGCCTCATCAATTGGGCGACCCAATACATCCATAATACGGCCCAGCGTTTTTGTTCCAACGGGCACAGAAATCTGTATACCAGAATTCTCAACCATCATTCCACGGCGTAATCCGTCAGAAGATCCTAATGCAATTGTACGTACTACACCATCACCTAATTGCTGTTGCACCTCAAGTGTGAGGTCTGAACCTTCCATTACTAAAGCGTCATATACTTTTGGTATAAATTCACGTGGAAATTCCACATCAACCACTGCACCAATACACTGAACAATTTTTCCTTGACTCATCGTCGTTCCCTAAATGCTATAAATTTTAAACAGCTGCTGCACCACCGACAATCTCTGATAATTCTTTAGTAATTGCGGCTTGTCGAGATTTATTGTAGATTAGCGTCAATTCATCAATAACAGTACTTGCATTATCTGACGCGGCTTTCATCGCAACCATCCTAGCAGATTGCTCAGACGCCATATTTTCAGTAAGCGCTTGATAAATTAATGCTTCAACATAACGCACCATAATATCGTCAATAACTGGTTTGGCTTCAGGCTCATATATATAATCCCACGCCGCACTTGGCTTGTTACTTTCCTGATCTTCATCTTGCATACGCTCATCTGACAATGGCAGCAATTGCTCCATGACAGGTTCTTGCTTCATGGTATTGATAAAGCGGTTATAAAAGATATAAACCCTATCAAAGCGATCTTCGGTATATCCGTCCAGAACCACTTTTACCGAACCAATTAAGCTTTCCATATCTGGCGTATCGCCAAGTCCAACCACATGCGAGATAACGTTGGCATTGATCCTGCTCATGAATCCTAAACCTTTGTTACCAATGCATGAGACTTCGATCTGCTCACCTTCCGCTTCCCAGGCTTTCATTGCACCGACAACCCGACGCAAGACATTTGTGTTTAAACCGCCACACAGTCCTTTATCTGAAGTCACAATAATAATGCCAATACGTTTAACCGTATCCCTTTCAATTAAGAATGGATGGCGATATTCGGTATTTGCCCCACTCATATGCGCAGCAACATTACGTATTTTCTCACCGTAAGGCCGTGCTTTCTTCATGCGATCTTGCGCTTTACGCATTTTAGATGCTGCCACCATTTCCATGGCGCGCGTTATCTTTTGCGTATTTTTAACGCTCGATATTTTTGTGCGTATTTCCCTGCTGCCAGCCATTTTCTAGTAAGTTCCGTTTTTCTTGAATTCCTGAATCGCAGCATGCAAAGCTTTCTCGTTATCTGCGTCCAGCTCTTTGCTTTTCTCTATTTTATCCAGAATAGCACTATGCTGACCACGCACATAACTCTTTAGCGCTGATTCAAATGCTAACGCGCGGTTCACTTCAATGTCATCAAAATAGCCATTATTAATTGCAAACAATGTTAGCGCCATTTCTGAAATACTGAGCGTGGCATATTGAGGCTGCTTCATAAGCTCGGTCGCCATTTTTCCACGTTCCAGCTGCTTACGTGTTGCTTCATCCAAATCAGAAGCAAATTGCGCAAATGCTGCCAATTCACGATACTGCGCTAATGCAAGACGAATACCACCGCCAAGTTTCTTAATGACTTTGGTCTGTGCCGCACCACCAACGCGCGAAACAGAAACACCTGCATTAATCGCCGGACGTATACCCGCATTAAACAGATCTGTTTCCAAGAATATCTGCCCATCAGTAATTGAAATCACATTGGTTGGAACGAATGCCGTAACGTCACCTGCCTGTGTTTCAATAATTGGCAAAGCAGTCAGCGATCCGGTTTTTCCTTTGACAGCACCATTGGTGGCTTTTTCAACATAATCTTCATTCACTCGCGCTGCTCTTTCCAGCAAACGGGAATGCAAGTAAAACACATCACCTGGATACGCTTCACGTCCTGGTGGGCGTCTCAAAAGCAATGACACTTGTCTATAAGCCCAAGCTTGCTTGGTAAGATCGTCATAAACAATTAATGCGTCCTCGCCTTTATCACGGAAATACTCACCCATGGTACATCCAGAATACGGTGCAATAAATTGCAATGCCGCAGATTCTGATGCCGTTGCTGCAACCACAATGGTATATTCCATTGCGCCATGTTCTTCCAGCTTACGCACGACATTGGCAATTGACGATGCTTTCTGACCAATTGCAACATATATGCAGATCATGTTCTGACCTTTTTGATTGATGATGGCATCAATCGCTACGGCAGTTTTACCTGTCTGACGATCACCAATAATCAATTCACGTTGACCACGGCCAACAGGCACCATTGAATCGACTGATTTCAAACCAGTTTGCACTGGCTGGTCTACAGATTTACGCCAAATAACGCCGGGCGCAATTTTTTCAATAGGTTCAGATTGTTCTGAAGCTACCGGGCCTTTCCCGTCGATAGGTTGCCCAAGTGAATTCACCACACGTCCCAGCAAAGCTTCACCAACCGGCACTTCCAAAATTCTACCCGTACACTTAACCGTATCCCCTTCGGAAATATGCTCATATGCACCCATAATAACTGCACCAACTGAGTCGCGCTCTAAATTTAGCGCCAAGCCGAATGTATTCCCTGGAAACTCCAGCATTTCACCTTGCATCACATCTGACAACCCATGTATCCGTACAATACCGTCTGTAACAGATACAATGGTTCCCTGTGTACGAACTTCTGCTGTATCAGCAAGTCCTTCTATCCTATTTTTAATCAGTTCACTGATTTCGGATGGATTTAACTGCATTTCTTATAACTCCTAGCTTTTAAGGGCAACTGCCATGGATTCAAGTTTAGCGCGAACTGAGGTATCGAGAACTTCATCACCAATTTCAACTTTAACCCCACCTATTAATTCAGGGTCAACACTCACTTTGGCGTCAATTTTACTCTTGAATTTTTGCTCAAGATCGCTGATCAATTTTTTCAGTTGCCTGTCATTTATAGCAAAAGCAGAAACTATCTTAGCTTCAAGAACACCTTCATGCTGAGCTTTCAGATGTTCAAATAACTGACTGATCTGCGGCAAAATATCAATGCGACCATTCTCAACTAATACCCTGAGCAAATTACGACCATCTTCATTAAAATTGTTTTTACCGATCTCAAGCAGCAATTCACCTAACTGCTTTGCGGACACGATTGGATTACCAATCAACGTCTTGATATACTCTTGTTCTGCCATTTCAGCAGCGTATTCCAGCATGCGCGACCATTCATGCAATGCATTATTTGCTACAGCAAGTTTATACACCGCATCAGCATATGGTCTCGCAACAGTAAGTGCCTCAGCCATTATTTCAATTCTTCCTCAAGTGAAGCAAGCAAGTCAGCATGCACCTTCGAATCAACTTCACGTCGCAAAATTTTACTCGCACCCGCAACTGCTAACTGTGCAACATTTTGTCGCAGCGCTTCTTTTGCACTGAATACTTCATTCTCTATCTCAGCTCTTGCACCAGCCAAAATA